>CAMNFC010000015.1 GCA_946536925.1 uncultured Selenomonadales bacterium
TCAAAGAACTGCTTATGTTTTTTCTTTACCTGAATTTACCAACAACCCCTAACAGTGACGGTTATTTTTCCGCCTGACTTCGTTGCTTCGCGCTTGACGTACCAAAGTACGCCGTCGCACTTGCGCCTCGTCATGCGAAAAAAATTCCTCGTCACATGATATTTTTGAGTTTATCAACACAACCTAAAGCGTGTACATTTTTTCGAGTCGCCGCAAAAATTTTTTCAGCCGCAAAAGTTCTGCCGCGTCCGTAACTTTTCGACCCGAATAAAAAAATTCCACGGGGAAAATTTTTTCTGTCCGCTCCGATTTCAAATTTGCTCGGCGGATGAGTTCGTTGACGGTGCCGGCGTTCCCGTCCAAAATTTTCATGTGCGGCGGCAAAATTTTTTTGAACGTGTCTTTAAAATAATTGAAGTGCGTGCAGCCCAAAACCAGCGACGAAAAATTTTTCCAATCGTAAGCCGCCAGCTCCGTGCGCAAATATTTTTCCACCGCCGCCGAATTGAATTCGAGTTGCTCGGCGAATTCGACCAGCCGCGGCAAAGCTTTTAACTCCGTCAGATTTTCTGCGCGGAGATTTTTTATGAGCCGATGAATTTTTTTTCCGTTGACGGTTATGGCTGTGGCCGCGACCAAAACTTTTTTGTTCGGGAAAAAATCCAACGCGACTTTTAACGCAGGCTCCATGCCGATTATCGGCAGGGAATATTTTTCTCGCATGGTTTGAACTGCCACGGAAGTTGCGGTGTTGCAGGCCACGACGATTGCCCCGACATTTTGCGCGATTAAAAATTTGAAAGCCTCGTCGACGCAAGCCAAAACTTCTTCGGGCGACTTGGTGCCATAGGGGACGTTGTCCTCGTCGGCGAAAAAAATAAATTCTTCGTGCGGCAAAATTTTCATCGCGTGGTGCAGGACGCTCAGCCCGCCGATTCCCGAATCAAAGAACGCAATCTTCATACGCTCAACCCCGCCGCTTTGATCAAAATAAAAATCGCGAGGCCGACGACGGAGCCGACGATTGAGCCGTTGAGTCGAATCCAAATAAAATCTTGCTCGGCCTTGTCGTAAACCAAATTGTTGAGCTGCTCTTCGGTCAATTTTTCCAGCGCGGATTTTGCAACGACACCCACGAGCGGTTGAGCGTGAAGTGCTGCGCGGGCAGTCAATTCGTCGATAAATTTTTCAAAGGCGTTGCGGGCGTTCGTGTCCGAAGTCAACAGCTTCAAAAATCTTTCGTACTCTTCGTCGAAAAATTTCATAAGCAACCCGCCGAGATTTTTTTTGTCGGGAGCCTTCAACTGATTTTCCAAATGAATCAGCGCGAGTTCGATTGCCTCTTCCAGCGGCAGAGCTTTTGCGGCGTCGATTTGAATTCTCTCGACCAAATCTTTAAATTCGGGCGTGTCGCTCAGCTCGGAAATTTTTAAGCGGCATTCGTTGAGCGTGCGGCGGTGAAGTTGAGTGTTGCCGGCCAATTCGTCGAGGAGTTTGAGCAGTTGCAGTTGCATGATTCGCGCGGCCTCCTCGAAGTTGACCAGGTCGAGCATTTGCGCCAGCCCGGCCATTAAAATCGAGAAGCCACCCATATTTTTTGTTTTCTCGTTGGCGTACTCTTCCAAAATCGCCTGAAGTTTGTCGCAAGTTTCGGGCTTGGCTGCCGTGCGACGCATGGCCTTGACGATACCGACAAAAATTTCGCGGTCTTTGTCGTTGCGTTTGAAGTGCGAGCCGAAATCTTGAATCAAACCTTGGGCGGGAATGTCGCGCAAAATTCTGCGCAGTTCATTGGCAATTTCTTTGGCGCGGATTTCTTTGTTCTGTGCGGCGACATATTTTTTCACGACGCGGAAAAGTTCATCGGAAAGAGTTTTGCGGGTCTCGTCGCGAGCCAGGTAGTCGACGATTCGCGGCAGGAGTTTAAAGTCGCCGAGCTTTTTAAAAATTGTTCGCCTGGAAAAAAATTCTTGCTGAACCATGACGACCGAAGCCTTGACGAAATCTTTTCTGCGCCGCGGGAGAATCGCCGTGTGGAAAGAAAAACCCAGCGGCTTTTTGAAGAGCGCGGTGACCGCGAACCAGTCAGCAATTCCGCCGACGAGCGCGGCCTCCGTAACGAACAAAAATCCTTCCGCGAAAATATTTTCGGGGAACGTGATTTTGAATCCGACCGCCGCCAAAAATAAAAACGCTGCGCAAAGTAAAGTTGAGTCCGCCGTGTTCCATCTGTTCAAAATTTTTCACGCCCTTCCGTCACCAACCGATTTGATCATATCTTCCATACATGTAAGGATTGGACGCGCCGTAAATCCCGACCTCGTAGATAACATCTTTTATGCCGTAGTCACGAATCATCTGCGAGATTGTATTTTTCGTGTAGCGCGGATCAATCCAGTAGACGTATTCGTAATGATCGACGAGCCAGGGGATGAACGCGTTGCCGTGAGAATCTTTAATCACGAGAACCGCGCTGCCGTCGTGAAGGGTTTCGTTGTGCGTGAAGCAAAGCGGCGCGTCGCCCATAACGAACGTCAAATAATATGCTGAAGGACTTGCCCCGGTCATGTCGTTGATCACGTTGTATTCTTCCCGCTCGTTGTTTTCGTTTATCATCGTCATCTTGTTTGTGCCTTTGGGAATGTAAGCTATGACCGTGTCGGGGTTGGCGGCGATTTCGGGCGACTGGTTGCTTTCGGAATAGAAGCTGCCCAAAAAGCCGGGGAGTTCGCGCGTCTCGTAATCTTTTATGTCGTGAGGCTCGATGCCTTTGACTTTGCAGAATTCGCGGTAAGCGTAGTAAGCACCAAGAGCCGTCCAATGATGATCCGTGTGGAAGTAAATGTATTCGGCGTTGTGGCGGCGCAAAGTTTCCACGACCTCAACTTTTTTTATGCCGGGATCCATCTTGCTGTAATCGAACTTCACGGCGGCCAGCTCGTCGCTTGTTCCCAAATAATCCAAAACGCTTTTGTCGAGCATGACACCCGCGCCCGTCGGCACCATCATCACGTACACATCAACGACGCCGCGGAATCTGCTGTAGATATTGTTCATGGTCTGGGCGAATTCCAAGTTCACGTCTTCAAAAAAACTGTAAAGCTCGTAGCCGCAGTTGTTGGCGATATAAACGGGGCCGCGCATCTCTCCGATTGTGCGCACGGTTCCGTCGGGCAAATTTTCTTCGGGCTCGGCGGGTTTGATCTCGTCGGGTTTTTTCGGGACGTCGCCTTTGCCCGCGATAATTTGTTCGGAGCGGACGCCGTAGGCACTCTCAACTTTTTTGTCCGCGGCGATCATTTCCTCACGAAGCGGATAAGTGTCGGAGTACCAGATATCCAAATCTTTAAAAAAAGTTCCGTTCCACACGCCGAGGAAAGTTATTTCGGGGAATTCGGCGAGCTTGCGTTTTTCCAAGACGGAAACGTGCGGGCGAAGAGACATCATCAGCCCGATGAAAAAAAATGCCGCAAGAATCGTCCCAAAGACAAAAATTTTTGCCGTGGAAAGTGTCGTGTCAGAAATTTTCTGCTTGTTGTCTTGAGCCATTAAAGCACCCTCTCAAAATTGGAAATATATAAACGGATTGTAGCTGTCGCCGGCCAGAGCGTCGACGGCCAGCAAGAAAAGAATCAGCGGGATAAAAATTTCGCAGGCCGCGAAAACGACGTAAGCCAGCGTGTCGGTCTCGGACTTTTCTTTGAGTCGGTCGCGCATGATTTTAAAAATCGGTGTGGCCGCCAGAATCCCGAAGAGCAACAGGAAGATATTATTTTTGAAAATCAGTGCCGTGCCAAAATCCGTCAGCGGGTTGCCGTTCATCATGAACAAACCTTTGAGCGCGATGATCATCAAGCTCAAGTCGGTGAACTGAAAAATCGTCAGGCCGAGAATGGAGATTAAAGTTATGCCCAAAATTTTTATCGGCGCGGGCAACCACGACAAATGATTTCGGACGACGAATTTTTGAATGACGAGCATGACGCCCCAATAAAGTCCCCAAAGAATATAATTCCAGCCGGCTCCGTGCCAAAGCCCCGTCAAAAACCAAACGACGAATAAATTTCGCAGCTGCAACAGGACAGAACAGCGCGAGCCGCCCAGCGGGAAGTACAAATAGTCGCGGAAAAAAGTGCAAAGGGAAATGTGCCACCGCCGCCAAAATTCGCTGACGGATTGAGAGATGTACGGGTAGTTGAAATTTTCTTTGTAGTGCAGACCGCAAATTAATCCCATGCCGATTGCCATATCCGAATAGCCCGAAAAGTCGAAGTAGTTGCGGAGGTGGAGAGCGAAGAGTCCCAAAAAAATTCCCGCGGCGGAAGTTTCGGTCAAAGCGTCGGCTCCAACGTCAAGCATTCTGTCGGCGATGAGCGAGCAAGAGTTGGCGATGACGGCTTTTTTCATCAGCCCCGTGCAAAAACGTCTGACACCTTCGGCCGCGTCGGAAACGTTCATGTTGCGCTCGTCCAAATCTTTTTGAACGTCTTTGTAGCGAACGATCGGCCCGGCAATACATTGATGAAAAAGACAGGCGTAAAGCAAGAGCCGCCAATAACTTCTCTGCGCGGGAATTTCTTCGCGGTAAACGTCGACGACATACGAGATGAGCTGGAAGGTGTAAAAAGAAATTCCGATTGGCAGGACGATTTGCGGGACAGTAAAATTTTCGCCGGTGATGAGCGCGGCAGTCGACACGGCGAACCCCGCGTACTTGAAGACGCCCAGAATCCCCAGGCACAAAGAAATCGTGACGGCCAGAGGAATTTTTTTCGACTTGCTCTCTTCAATGCAGACGGCACCGACCTTGCAGATGAAAACCATAAGCAACATCAAAAGCGTGCAGCGCAGACCCGTCCACGTGTAAAAGACGAGCGAGAACATCAGCATTGCAAGATTTTTCCACGTCGGCTTCGGCAAAAGGAGTTGCGACAAAAGATTGAGCGTCAAGAAAACGAAAACAAAAAATAAGCTTGCAAAAACCATGTGCGCTCCTTTACAGCTTCGTCAAATGTTCGATGAGTTGCGCGATCAAAAATAAAAACATACCGACGAGCCCGCCGCAAATCGAACCGTTGATTCGAATCATCTGCAAATCGTCGGCCACGTGGCTTTCCACAAATTCGGTCAGTTCGTCGTCGCTGAATTTGTCGAGGCGTTCGCGAATCATCGACGGAATTTGCCCGCGGTATTCGTTCAGCAAATTTTCGATAAAATCTTTTATCATCTTGTCGAAATTTTTTTGGAGCTTTTCGTCCTTGATGAACTCGTCAATTTTTGCGTCGACGAGAAAATCTGCGGCGTCCTTCCAGATAACGGGCGGGCGAGCGACTTCGACCACGCGCGGGATTTTCGGATTGGCGGTCTGTTGTCTTTGCAATTTGGCCAAAACTTTCGGGTCGGTCTCGCCTTTGACGTTGACGTCGAGCCACGTCTTGATGAAATTTTTCGTGTCGAATTTTTCCAGGAAAAGTTTGAGCAGGTCGTCAAAAAATTTTTTCGTGTTGACGGAGCCGGCCGCAGACTTCACGAAGCCCGCAAAAATTTTAATCATCTCGTCGGCCTCTTGAGCCGTTTCGCTGTCGACGAGCGCGCCCGTCGTGCGCAAAATTTTTTCCGCGTCGCTGATTTTTTTCTCGACCGTCTCGTTCAGGATTTTTAAAATTTTTTCGTCAGTCAAATCCATGCTCGACAAAACGAGTGCACGCCCGGCCGAGTCGCCCTCGTAAGCTGTGCGAAGTTCGACGATCTTTTTGAAAATTTCTTCCTGCATGTGCGGGCTCTGCAAAATTTTGTGGCCGGTGTCGAAGAGCGCGATTAAAATTTTTCGGCTGTGCGTGTCGTTCGTCACAACTTTTATCACCGCGTCGAAAAGTTTTTGCGCGTCGAGATTTTTTATTTCCCGTTCAAAAATCGGGGCGATGTCTTTAGAAATTTTTTGCGTGTCGAGCGAGACGAAAAGTTCCGTCAAAATTTCGCGCACGAGAGCTTTTGTTTTGGCGCGGCCTTTGTTCTGCTCGAAGTAGTCAATTAAAAGTTGCGCGGTGTTTTCGCCCTCGACGGTCTCCATGATATTTTTCGTATTGAGCAGATCGGTGCCGACGAATTCGATGATTGAATCCTGAATCCGCGCTCGATTGCGCCGCAAAATCTCCGTGTGAAAGCCGATGCCCAAAGGTTTGCGGAAAAGAGCCGTCACGCCGAACCAGTCAGCCATGCCGCCGATTGTCGCCGCCAAAAATCCGTGATTGACCAGCCCGACGAAAAAATTTGTGCCGGCAAAAGGCAAGGTCGCCGCAGCCAAAGCCGCGCTCGTCGCCAAGGTCGCAGTCGCCTTCGTTTTATTTTCCAAAAAATTTTTCACCTCCGTTAAGTTTGAAATATTTTAGCACGAAAATTTCTTTCTGTCTTCAAAAATTTTTCACAAAACTTTTAATCGCCGCCTAAAGACATTCGCACGAATTTGATTTATACTTCGCTCGAGGTGAGAAACATGAACTTCAAGAAAAAATTACTCGCAGGGATTTTGGGCGGCGCGATGCTCTTCTCGTTCGGCACGAGTTTTGCGGCTCCCCCCGAAACGGACGAAATTTGCCGCGAAGAATCTTTTGCGCAATCGAGTGACCGAGAAAAATATTTTTCCGAAAAGTACGGCATCAGCTCCGCGCAAATCGAACAGGCTTTCAAAGACGGCGCACGTCCCGCGGACATTCGGCAGGCGGCGATTCTTGCCAAGCTCAGCGGAAAAAGTTTTTCTGAAGTGCTGGCCATGAAAGTCGATTGGCCGCAAGTCGCGCAAAAGTTGGGCGTCACGCGCGAGCAAGTCAAAGAGCTCATTGAGCAGGAGCGCACGGAATTTTTCATCAAGCAGACCGGCCTCGACACAAAAACTTTTCAGTCGCTGGTCAAAGAAGGCTATCACCCTCACGACATCGCAATCGCCGCGAAAATTTCCAAGGCCGCCAACAAAAACGTCAAGAGTGTCCTGGAGAAACGCAAAATCAACAACACGTGGGGCGACGTGGCAAAATCTTTCGGCGTGGATTTGAAATCGATTACGCCCAAGGATCGTTGGAACCGCGGACATCATCACAAAAATCAACATGAGCAAGCTTGACGACCTGAAAAAAAATCTGCGCGGGCTCGGCGAAGTTGCGGTTGCGTTTTCCGGCGGCGTCGACTCAACTTTTTTGCTCGCGGTCGCGCACGACGTTTTGGGCGAAAAAGTTTTGGCGTTGACTGCGGCGAGTGAATTCGTTCCGCAAACCGAACTCGACGCGACGAAAAAATTTTGTGCGGAAAAAAATATTCGTCAAAAAATTTTCGCGGCGGACGTTTTGAAAATCGCGGGCGTCGCCGAAAATCCCGTTGACCGCTGCTACCTTTGCAAGCGCGAACTTTTCAAAAATTTTTTGCGCCTGGCCGAAGGAAAAATTTTGGTCGAAGGCTCCAATGTCGACGACGCGGCCGATTATCGCCCCGGAATGAAAGCTTTGGCCGAACTCGAAATAAAAAGTCCGTTGCGTTCCGTCGGCTTGAGCAAGTCTGAAATTCGCGCGCTGTCGAAGGAAATGAATTTGCCGACGTGGAACAAACCGTCGATGGCGTGCCTGGCGTCGCGAATCCCTTACGGCGAAATTTTGACGGCGGAAAAACTTTCGATGATCGAGCAGGCCGAAAAATTTTTGGCGGAGGCGGGATTTTCTCAACTGCGCGTGCGTGTTCACGGAAAAATCGCTCGCCTGGAACTTTTACCCGATCAATTCGACGCCGCGATAAAAATCCGCGAAAAAATTTCCGCACGGCTGAAAACTTTGGGCTTCGATTACGTCACGCTCGACCTGGAAGGCTATCGCGTCGGCTCCATGAATCTCGGCCTGAAAATTTGAACGAAAATTTAAATCCCCGTTACGAATTTGCGACGAGGATTTTTTTTTGCTATCATGGCAGAAAATTTTGGAGGAAATTTATGGTTCTCTCTCACGAAAAAATTTTGGCTCATCGTGCGGGCGGCCGAATCAAATTCGCGCTGGCCTATCCGAATTTTTATCGCGTCGGCATGTCGAACCTGGGCGTACACATAATTTACGCGCTCGTCAACGCCGACAAAAATTTTTCCTGCGAAAGATTTTTTTTGCCCGCGGACGGAAAACTTTTGAGCGTCGAGACGCAAACGCCGCTGAATAAATTTCAAGTCGTGGGCTTCGCGGTGAGTTTCGAGCCCGATTACTTTAACGTCGTAAAAATGCTAAAGCTCGGCAAGATAAAAATTCTTTCGCGCGAGAGGACGGACTTCGACCCGATAATCATCGCGGGCGGGCCTTGCGCCACGTTCAACCCCGAACCGCTGGCGGAAATTTTTGACGCGTTTGTCGTGGGCGAGGGCGAAGAAATTTTGCCGCCGCTGCTCGACGAAATCATTTCCACAGAAAATCTTCCGCGGCTCCGACGTCTGGAAAAAATTTCAAACGTCGCGGGCGTCTACGTTCCGGCCTTCCCGAAAAAAGTTTCTCGGCAGTGGCTGAAAAATTTGGACTCTCACGGTGCGCACTCCACGATTTTGACGGACGAGGCCGAATTCAACATGTATCTGGTCGAGACGGCGCGCGGCTGCGGGCGGCACTGTCGGTTTTGCATGGCGGGCTATTGTTTTCGTCGGCCGAGGAATCGTTCGCTTGACGTGCTGAAAAAAGAAATTCTCGACGCAAAAAAATTTGGAAAAAAAATCGGGCTCATGGGCGCGGCCATTTCCGATTACCCGCAAATCGACGAGCTTTGCAAATTTATCCTCGGCGAAAAACTTCAGATGTCGGTTGCGTCGTTCCGCGCGGACTCCGTGACTTTTGAGCTTGTGAAATCTTTGGCGGCGGGCGGATTGAAAACTTTGACGATTGCGCCCGAAGTCGGCTCGGAAAAAATGCGGCGCGTCATCAACAAAGGTTTGACGGAAGAAAATATTTTCTCGGCGGTGGAGCTGGGCTTGCGCGCGGGCATAAAAAATTTTCGGCTGTACTTCATGGTCGGCTTGCCGTTCGAGGATTTGTCGGACGCGGAAGAAATCGTGCGGCTGTCGAGGCGGATAAAAAAATTTTGCGGCGGGCGATTGACTTTGAGCGTGAATCCGTTCGTGCCCAAACCGTGGACGCCTTTTCAGTGGTCGGCGTTTGCGGGAAAAAAATATTTGGAGACGGCTTTAAAAATTTTGCGCGGCGGTTTAAAATCAATCGGCGGCGTGGAAATAATTTCCGAGTCGATTCGCGCGGCGCAAGTTCAAACGATACTTTCGCGCGGCGACAAAAAAACTTCGGAAATAATTTCGATCTCGGAGACGGCGCAAGATTTCCGAAAAAATTTCAAAGCGGCGGGCTTGGAAGAAGATTTTTATCTGCGCGAAAAAAATTTGGACGAAACTTTGCCGTGGGATTTTCTCGACCAGGGCTTCGGCAAAAAATATCTCGTCGACGAATTTAATCGCGCGAAAAATTTTCTCTCGACGCGGCCTTGCTTTGACGGCTGCAAACGCTGCGGAGTTTGTGAGGTGATTTAAATGCGCGTGGTGATTGTCGGGGCGGGCAAGCTCGGCTACACGATTGCGGAACTTTTGAGCAACGAGCAGATGTCGGTGACGGTTATCGACCGCGACGAAGACCGGCTGACAGCTCTTAAAAATAATTTGGACGTGCTGACGATTGTTGCAAACGGTGCCGGCCCGATAACCATGGACGACCCGGACGTAAACGGCGCGGACGTTTTCATCGCTGTGACCGACGTCGACGAGGTGAACATGGTCGCCTGCATTCTGGCCAAAAAGCACGGAATCAAACACACCATCGCCCGAATCCGCGACATGCAATTTCTCACCGAGGCGAAAGATTATCTCAAAAAAAATTTCGACATCGATTTGATGCTCAACCCCGAAATGATCGCCGCGCACGAAATTTATCGAATCTTGATGACGCCGGCCGCGCTCGACGTTGACGAATTCGCCGGGGGAAAAGTTCGGCTCTTCGAAGTAAAAATTCGCAAGGACAGCAAATATCTCGATATCCCGTTCAAAAAGTTGCGCTTGCCCGAAGGAGTTTTGGCCGGATTAATTTTCCGCGATCATCAGATGATTATTCCTCACGGCGACGATTCTTTGCAGGTCGACGACAACGCCTACTTCATCGGCTTCCCCGACGCGATAGAAAAATTCAGTACGAATTTTGTTCAGCGCAACTCCCGCAAACTCGAACGCGTGATGATTATCGGCGCGGGCAGAATCGCCAGGACTCTCTCCGTCATGCTGATTCAAGCCGGCGTCAACGTCAAAGTCATCGAGAAAGACCGCGAACGCTGCGAGGACATCGCCCAACTTTTGAGCGGCGACTCCATTGCGATTTTCGGCGACGGCACGAACGTCGACTTGCTCGCGCAGGAAGGAATTGCTTCGGCGGACGTGGTTGTTTGTTTGACGGAAGACGACAAGTTGAATTTGATGATCGCGCTCATCGCAAAACATCTCGGCGCGAAAAAAACCGTCGTCAGAGTTTATCGGACGGAATACGCGGACTTGATCGAAAAAGTCGGAATTGACGTCACGATTTCCGCGCGTCTTCTTTCGGCCAGCGAAGTTTTGGCTTTCGTTCGTCGCGGCGGAGTTGTCAGCGTTTCGATTTTGGAAGGCGCACGAGCCGAAGCCGTCGAAGTCATCGTTCAAAGCGGCGCGAAAGTCGCTGGAAAAAAATTGATGGACGTGCGGCTCCCGAAGTCTTGCCTGGTCTGCGCTTACGTCCGAAAAAACAAAGCGGCCATTCCCAACGGCCACACGATCCTTTTGCCCGGCGACAGAACGATTTTGTTTTGCCTGCGCGGCGCAGCTCAAGAAGTTATGACTTGGTTTAATTGAGGAGGAGATTGAATGAGCGTTTTTAATTTCGCTCGGAAGGACACGGAGTTTTTCGATTTATTTTTGGAGAACGCAAAATTTTTTCACTTGGGCGCGGTGTTGCTCGACGACGTGATTAAAGATCCAAATCAGGCTCTCGAACGCATTGAAGATATTTTGGGTCTCGAATCTGCGGCCGACGCCGTGAATGAAAAAATCATCAACAAATTGAATTTGAGTTTCATCACGCCGATTGACCGCGAAGATATTTTTTCCATTGCCAACGAACTCGACAAGGGCGTCGACATGTTGCAGGGCGCGTTGCAGAGGATAATCATGTATCACGCGGGGCACTCGACGAAACGCTCGCACGCCTTGACGAAACTTTTGCTCGACAGCACAAACGATTTGGTCACGGCTTTCAAACTTTTGAGCGACGTGAAAAAAAATCAGCGCGAGATTCTCGACGCCGTTCACAGGATTTCCGACAACGAGAGCCGCGGCGATTTGATTTACCGCGCGGATATCGGAATTCTTTTTGACGAGGCAGCCGAAGCCGCCCGCGAACACGGAGCCAGCCGCGCAGTCATCCACCTGATAAAATGGAAAGATATTTTGGAGGACGTGGAAGAAGCTCTCGATCACACCAAGAGAGTCGGCGACATGATACGCGGCGTCGTCATGAAATATTCTTGAGCAAAAGAAAAAGTCCCTCGACCGAACGAAGGACTTTTTCTTAACGTCTTTGAAATCTCAAAGCATTCTGCGTGCGCCGATGTAATGGGAGTTATAGTAGGAAGTCGACAGCGAATCGATTGTGACACCGCGGCTGGAACTGGCATGGATAAATTTGTTGTCGCCGATGTAAATTCCGACGTGGGACGCGCCGGGCAGATAAGTTTCAAAGAAAACGCAATCGCCCGCGACGAGCTCACTTGTGGAAATCGGCTTGCCGAAATCGTATTGGACGTCGGCAGTGCGCGGAATAGAAACGCCGGCTTTGGCGAAGACGTATTGGACGTAACCGGAGCAGTCAAAGCCGTAAGGAGTTGTGCCGCCGAAGATGTAAGGAACGCCCATATAATCTTTCGCCAACGAAATGACCGTGTTGCCCAGGGCACTCATGGTGTGAACGACTTCGGGCATGGCTTTGCCCAGGAGCGCAGTGTAAGTTGCCGGGCCGATCAAGCCGTCTGCTTTGATGCCTTTGTTCTTTTGAAAATCTTTGATCGCCTCGACAGTCGCCGCGCCGAAAGAACCGTCCGCCACAACGTCGTAACCGAGCAAGACGAGTTGCCCTTGAATCTCGGCAATGTCTGCGCCTTGGTCGCCGACTCGGAATTGTTCTTCAGCATAGCTCGTGGAAACGCTCATCGATACCAAACAAACCACCATCACCAACGCTCGCAAAAAATTCCTCAAAATCAGCCACTTCCTTTCTAAAGTTTCTAATGAGATTATAACATTTTGTCGTGATTAATAAATGAATTAAAGAAAAATTTTTCCTGAAAATCGAAACGCCGCCACCCGATTTGGAGCAGCGACGTTTTGTCGGCGGGCAGTCAATAAGCCGGATTCTGTTAACGGCAATCATTTATCTTGCTTGAACGTCGCCGCCCAAGTCTAAGCAACTTACCCGAAAGGTCAGCGAGCAACCTCAACCCTTTCCTATTTAGTCTTGCTCCGCGTGAGGTTTATCAGGCTTGCCGATTACTCGACAACCGGTAGGCTCTTACCCTGCCTTTTCATCCTTACCGCTCGTGGCGGCGGTTTTCTTTTCTGTGACACTGTCTTTAAGATTACTCTCACCGGGCGTTACCCGGCACGCTGCTCTGTGGAGTCCGGACTTTCCTCGTGGGACGAATCCCCCGCGATTGCCTCTCCTGCCTGTCAACGCCCGAAATTCTAGCACTATAATTTTTTCGTGTCAAATGCCCGCCAAAAATCTTTGCGTTCTTGCGGAAAAATTTTCGGGCGATATAATTTCGGCAACCGATAATCGAAAGGCGGAGATAAAATGATTTTGCAGACGGAAGTTCACGGCCTCATCGCGACGAATTCTTACTTTTATATCGACGACGAGACGCGCCACGGATTTTTGATTGATCCCGGTGCGGAAGCCGAAAAACTTTTGAAGATCATCGCCCGCGAAAATTTCACGATTGAAAAAATTTTGATCACGCACGGACATTTCGATCACATCGGCGCGGTTCCCGAATTGCAATCTCGGCTCGGCGTCGAAGTTTGCATGCAGAAGAACGGCCGCGCTTACGCAAAAAATTCCGCGTGGAATTTGTCGGCTTATTTCGGCGCGGAAATGACGCTCGACGACGTGACTTATCTTGACGACTTCAGCGAAATTTTTTTGGCCGCGAACAAAAATTTTTCCGTCAAGTTGATTCCTCTGGCCGGGCACACGACCGACGGCGCGATTTTTTTCGCCGCGAAAGATTGCGTGGCGTTCGTGGGCGATTCGATTTTTTTGAGCAGCTACGGGCGGACGGATTTTCCCGGCGGCGACGAGCTGACGTTGTTCAAAAATATCAAGGAAAAAATTTTCACGCTGCCCGACGAAACGATTTTGCTTTCGGGACACAGTGCGCCCACGACTGTTGCCGACGAAAAAAATCGTCCGTGGTTCATCGACTGAAAATTTTTTGGCGGAAAAAGAAAAAGTCGCCGCGCAGAAATTTTTTCGTGCGTTGCGACAATTTTTTTTTACCTGCGCATCCACGGCGGGATATCGAGTTCGACGTTGGAAGGTTGCGGGTTGCCGAATCCTCCGTCAAAATTTCCGAAGGGCGAACGCGACGGCTCTTGAGGTCTGCGCGGCTGAACAGTTTCGTTGTAGGCGGGACGGACGGGCTCGCTGACTTCTTCGTCTTCCGCGTCGAAGCGCGTGGCAATGACCGTGACGGAAACTTTATCGCCCAAAGTTTCGTCGACGCTGACCCCCCAAATAATTTCGGCGTCGGGGTGAGCGGCCTCTTGCACGGTGGTGGAAGCCTCGTTGACTTCCAACATCGACAAAGAATCCGTCGCGCCCATGATATTGAGCAGGACACCGCGCGCACCTTGCAAACTCGTTTCGAGCAGCGGAGAATCAATCGCGGCTTTGACTGCGTCGACGGTTGCGTTTTCGCCCGAAGCTTCACCGATTCCCATGAGAGCCTCGCCCGCGTTGTTCATGATCGATTTGACGTCCGCAAAGTCCAGATTGACCAGGCCTGGCACGGCGATTAAATCCGAAATGCCTTTGACACCTTGGCGCAAAATATCGTCGGCGATTGTGAAAGCCTGCGTCATCGGAGTTTTTTTGTCGACGACTTGGAGCAATCTGTCGTTTGGAATTGTGATAATCGTGTCGACGTTGCGCTTGAGATTTTCAATGCCGATGTCAGCATTTTTTTTGCGCTTGGGTCCTTCGAAGGTGAACGGGCGAGTGACGACCCCGACAGTCAACGCGCCGACTTCGCGAGCACATTCCGCAACGACCGGAGCCGCACCCGTTCCCGTTCCGCCGCCCATGCCCGCCGTGATAAAAACCATGTCAGAGCCTCGAAGAGCGTTTATGATGTCTTCGCGACTTTCCATTGCCGCTTTCTGTCCGATTTCGGGACGAGCACCCGCGCCCAGCCCGCGAGTGAGTTTTTCGCCGATTTGCATTCTCTTGGGTGCCAGCGCGTTCAAAAGAGCTTGCGCGTCCGTGTTGACGGCGATGAATTCCACGCCCTCCAAGCCCAAAGAAATCATGCGGTTGACAGCGTTGTTGCCACCGCCGCCCACGCCGATTACTTTAATCTTGGCGAACTGATCCAAAGTGTTGTCATCAAGTTCAAACACATTCCATGCCTCCATAAAATTTATTCGACCTGTCAAAGAAATTTTTTCCCCTGAACGTTCTCTGTCATTGTACTATAAAAATTTTATTTGTAAAAGACTTGGCGTCATAAATTTTTCAGCAAGCGCAAAAAAAATCCTTCGGCCGAAAAATTTTGGCGGCGGCAGGGGAATTTTATAACGCGGCGAATACTTATGAAAAAGTGGCAAATGTCACAATGAATTTAGGAGGTTTTTTATAATGGCGGAAGAAAAAGATTTGGTAAAAAGCGATTCGGGACTCGGCGCGATAAAAATTGCGGACGAAGTCGTAAGCATCATTGCGGGTCTTGCGGCCACAGAAATTGACGGCATCGCGGGCATGAGCGGCGGCGTCGTCGGCGGGATTGCCGAAATGCTCGGCCGCAAAAATTTCTCCAAAGGCGTTAAAGTCGAAGTCGGCGAACGCGAAGCTGCGGTTGATCTGTTCATCATCGTCAAATACGGCGCGAGAATCCCCGACGTTGCGCTTGCCGCTCAAGAAAACATCAAACGCGCAATCGAAACCATGACGGGCTTGGCGGTCGTCGAAGTCAACGTGCACGTCCAGGGTGTCAGCTTCCCCGAAGAGGAAGAAAAAGAGGACGAGACCCGCGTCCATTGATGCAAAAAATTTTTTTGTCGGGAGGTGAGGAAGTTCTATGGGGATAATTCGACGCCTTGTATTACTTTTTTACATCCCGGCGGTCATGGCGGCGTTGGTCGTCTGCGCGGGCGTCTGCTTGAAATTAATTCCGGAAAACGTCTGGCAAAAGGAATTAGACTTCATAATCGCGCGGCAAGAAACTTTGGCGGTGCTGGCGATCATGTTCGCGGCGAGCTGGATTATCTTCACGGGAATTTTTTCTCGCGGCAAAGGTCTGTCCGTCGCTTCGGGTGATGTTCATCTGGAAGTTGGCAAGCCCGGCGAAGTCAAAGTTTCGGTGCCCGCCGTCGTCAGCGTCGTGGAAAGCGCGGCGATTACCGTCAACGGCGTGCGTCAAGTCGAAGCTGTCGTTTACAAACAAGACGGCGCGATGCCGATTAAAATTCGCCTGACGATAGCTCTGGGTCAAAGTTTCTCGGCTCCGCGCGTCAGCGAAAAAGTCGTCGCCGTTATCCGTGACGCTTTGAAGACGGCTCTCGAATTGGAGAACGTACCCGTTGAAGTCAAGGTGAACGAAGTTACTCACGCTATCGTCGAGCGCGAAAAGCGTGTCGTTTGAGGTGCCGAAAATGTTAAAAGATTTAATCGGAAAAATTTTAAAGAAGACAAAAAAAGTCGTGACACTTTCGGCGGCGCGCACGACCGGCGGAGAATTTTTGCTTAAGGAAACGGACTTCGGGCGGATTCGCGTGGAGTTCGCCACAATCGAAAAATTGGCGCGGCGGGCACTGTCGGAAGTCAAAGAAATCAGCGAAGCGGATCTTGCCGTGGAAAAAACCGCAAGCACCGTGACGCCGCTGAAAATCCGTTTGACTGCGACCTTGACGGAAGGTTTTTCCGCGCCCAAAGCTTCCTTGGCGGCGGATATGGCAATCAACGTCGCGCTGAAAAATTTTTTGGGTATCGATTTCTATGTGCCCGTCGACGTCAAAGTCAAGCAGATAACCCGACAAGCCGCGACTCCCCGACGGCGCGTGAGGTGATTTGAATGTTCGAGGCGGTAAAAAATTTTGTTATCGATCTGTTTGAAGCACACCGCACGCGAAAAATCGGATTCATCACGGGGCTCGTCGCGGGCGGAGCGATTTTGTTGCTCGGCTTTTTCAACACGCTCTTTATCCTCCTTTGCGGGACGATCGGCCTCTTCATCGGGTCGCGCTTCGACAGCAAGGACGATTTGGTTGAAAAAATTCTAATGAAGCTCGACGAAATTTTGCCGGAAAAAATTCAGCGTTGGTAAATCTCGGAAGGAAAAATTTATGAGCCGCAAACTTGCAAGAGAAGCTGCATTCAAGGCGTTGTTCCAACTGGATTTCAATTTCGAGGAGGAAAACCCCGAAGCAAGCGAAACCCTGGCGATAGAAACAATGTTCGACGACGAGCCGAAGCTGACGAGCCTGAAAGATTTTTCGTACGTCGAAAGCACGGTCAAAGAGACGCGCGCCCGCCTGAAAGAGATCGACGCAATCATCGCGGCGAACCTGAAACCCGGCTGGCAACTTTCCAGGATCATGGCGGCGGACAGAAATATTTTGCGGCTCGCCGTATACGAAATGAAATTCGTCGAGCAACCGCTGGCCAAAAACATTATCATCAACGAGGCGGTGGAGCTGGCCAAAAAATACGGCACAGACGATTCCGGCCGATTCGTAAACGGAATTCTCGAATCAATTTCAAAATAATTTAAAACACCTTCCAATCTGCGCGGGCGGAAGGTGTTTTGCATTCGGAACGGAGGAAAGCGTCATGAAAAAATTTTTCCTCAAAGTCAGCTGCGTTTGTTCGATTTTTGGGAAAAATAATTCGCCGCAATCGAGCCGGAAATATTGTGCCACACGCTGAAGATTGCGCCGGGAATCGCGGCCGTCGCGCTGAAATGAATCATCGCCAACGAGACGGCCAAGCCCGAATTTTGCATGCCGACTTCGATTGTGACTGCTTTGGTTTTCGCGGTGTTCATGCCAAAAATTTTCGCCGCGCAAAAACCGAGACCGTAACCCAAAAGATTGTGCAGGACGACGACCAACATTATCGTCAAGCCCGTCTGCAAAATTTTATCGGCATTGACGCTGACGACGCCGCCGAGAATCAGCAGGATTGCGACGATTGAAATCACGGGCAAAATTTTCACAGCTCTCTTAACAAAATCGGCGAAGAGTTGATTAACGATTATTCCGAGCAAAATCGGCGCAATGACCACTTGAACAATCGAGAGCATCATGTCGACGAAGGAAACGTTGATCCACGCGCCCGCCAAAAGCCACGTCAAAAGCGGCGTGACAAGAGGAGCCAAAATCGTCGAGGCCATTGAAATTGAAACGCTCAAAGCGACGTCTCCTTTTGCCAAATAAGTCATGACGTTGGAGGCTGTGCCGCCCGGACAAGTTCCGACCAAAATTACGCCCGCCGCAAGTTCCGCAGGCAGCTGAAAAATTTTCGCCAGCCCGTAAGCCAAAAGCGGCATGATTGTAAATTGCGCGAGCAAGCCGATTAAAACATCGCGCGGGCGACGGAAAATTTCTTTGAAGTCTTCCACGCGCAACGTCATTCCCATTCCGAACATCACCACGCCCAAAAGCATCGAAATTTTCGGAGCAACCCACTTGAACGACGCGGGAAAAATTATTCCGACGACGGCGACCGCCACGACGAGCAACGCCATATTTTTTGTCACGAACGAAGAAATTTTTTCCACTCAAAAAACCCCCAGCGTCTTGAAAAATAAAATCCAACAAAAAATTGTGAAGCAGGACAAAGCTGACGTGAACACGACGCAGTTGGCCGCCAGCTCCGAGTCGCCGCCCATCTGTTGAGCCATTGCAAAGCTGACGACCGCGCACGGCGAAGCGAAGATTGCAACGAGCGTGACAAATTCAATTCCTCTGAAGCCGAAGACAAAAGCCGCCGTCGACAAAATTATTGCGGGCACCAAAATCAATCGACCGAAGACCGCGCCGATTAATTGTTTTCTGTGCTCGTGAGTTGCGCCCAATCTGAATGACGCGCCCAAAATTATCAGCGCAACGGGTGTTGTCGCCGCGGAAATTTGTCCAATCGGTTTTAAGACGGGCTTTGGAACTTCCACGCCGAGGATTAAAAGTGTCGCGCCCGCGATTGCTCCCAGGATCATCGGATTTTTGAAGACGCCTTTTAAAATCGGCAGCAGAGAAAATTTTCCGCCGCGAAAAGTTTCCAGCGCGAAGACCGCCAAAATATTGTAAATCGGAACGATTATTGCGATCATCATCGTCGACACCGCGATATTCTCGTCGCCAAAAATATTCGCGACAATCGGCACGCCCATCAAAACAAAATTGCTCCGAAAAATTGCTTGGACGAGGACGCCGCGCCGTTTGTTCTCCGGTTCGAGTCGCGGGATAATTATCATCAGCAGGAAAAAAATTATCAGCACGCCGCCCGCGCCAAAAAGCATAAGCTTCGGGCGAAAACTCGTCGCAAGCTCCGTCGTGTAAATCGAGTGGAACATCATGCAACAGAAAAAGACGCGGAAAACCATTCGGTTCATGTGGTTTAGCTCTTCGTCGGTCAGCCACTTTTGAAATTTGACGAACGCGCCGATTGCCATCAAACAAAACATCGGGACGACCGCGCTCACTGCCACGATAAAGTTGTCAAACATTTTTTTCATCTCCCCGAACAATTTTATCACGCCGCAGGCCGCGCGCAACTTAAAGGAGGAATTTTTTTATGGAAAAAACTTTGGTGCTCATCAAACCCGACGCCTTCGGAAAAAATCACGCGGGCGACATTCTGAAAATTTATGAGGACGCGGGCTTCAAAATTCTTGCGGCAAAAGTTATGAAGATGACGCCCGCACTGGCCGCAAAACATTACGTCGAACACATCGGCCGCCCGTATTACCCCGCGCTGGTCGAGTTCATGACGAGCGCACCGATCATGGCCGCGGTTTTGGCCGGCGACGACGTGATAAAAAAAGTTCGCGCTCTCAACGGCGCAACGAATCCCGCTGAGGCCGCTGAAGGAACCGTGAGAAAACTTTTCGCCGCCGACAAAACGAAAAACGCCGTGCATGCCTCTGACAGCGAAGCGAGCGCGGCGCGTGAGATTCCAATTTTTTTCAGCGCGTGTGAAATTTTTGATTGAGCTTGAAAAATTTTTTCGTCCGAAGAGGACGATTTTTTTTTTAATCGCCGTAAATAATCAAGTGAACCATCTGACCCATCTCGGACTTGTCGGAAAATTTTTGCGGCGGGCGGCGGGAGTTGTCGACCTCCAAAATCGCGCGCGTGTCATAGGAAAGAATTTTCGACGACAAAATTTCGTAAGTTCGGTTGGCGTAAACGATTCGCACGTCGTAGGCGTACATTCGGTTGAGGCTCGCCTTGATGACGGCCATTCGCACGGTGAAAATCCCGTCGCTCTCGGTCGTCACGCTGTCTGCGTCGTAATAATATCCGGTGTCGTCCAGCGCGTCGATGAATTTCAAATTTTCCGCCGAGCAAGGAGAGCTGCTCAAAAAAATCACGGCCGCGCACAGAGCCAAAAATTTTTTCATACTCCGAAAACCTCCGTCACGCACGTGCGCAAAAGTTCCTGCAAAACCGTCACGTTCAACAGCAACGCTTCGGCTTGCGGGCGCAACTTCGTGTAATGGAAAGTCGGGTTGTGCGCCACGGTAAAATCTGTCGGGTAAGCCGTCGGCTTGAGTCGATTGAGATTGAACGCGAGCATCGCGCGGTTCATGTGAAAGGCACTCGTCACGAGCAACGGCTTGACAAAATTTTTTTCGCGAAGAATTTTTGCACAGTAAAGAGCGTTCTGCGTGGTGTTGACGCTTTTTGTCTCGGTCAAAATTTTTTCTTCGGGCACGCCCAAAGATTTTAAAACTCTGGCGGAAATTTCGGCTTCCGCGCCCGAATCGGAGTAAACTTGTCCGCCGCTAATCAAAATCGGAACGTTCAACATCTTTTGCAAACGGACGGCCGTCAAAAGTCTATTGGCGGGGCTGGCACAAAGAGCACCAACGCCGTCGACGTCGGGCACTTCACTTATCGCGCCGCCGCCGAGCAAAACGATGACGTCCGCGCCGGAAGTTTCGACTTGAGCGGGTGGCGTGTGCATCTCTTCCAGCCAACCCATAAATTTTTCCGCGACCAAACTCGTGCACAGCAGATAAAAAATTATCGTGAAGAAGAAAACCGCCGCTGAAATTTTTCTGTCGATTTTGAACAACTTGACGCCAAGCACGAGCAAAAAAATTATAAAAATTCCCGGCGGCAAAATCCAACTCGCCCCGAACTTCAAAAAGTAAATCAAGAAAATCACCCGTTCGATTGTGTTTGAATTATAATACAACACCGCCGATTAAAAATCAATTTGTTCTCTTGCCCGACCCGCGAGCCTCTCAAAAATTCTTGCGAAGCTGAAAGGAAATTTAAAAGTCGCGGGGAATATAAACGCCACGGAGGTTGAAAGCTGTGGGGAGCGATCTTGATGAATTCGTTGAGCGGGTCACCGAGCGAACAGATATTTATTCCGTCGTGAGCCGCTACGTGTCGCTGACGCAAAGAAGCGGACGATATTGGGGACGCTGCCCCTTCCACAACGAAAAGACCGCTTCTTTCAGTGTGAGTGCCGACAAAGGACTTTTTTATTGCTTCGGGTGCGGCGCGGGCGGCAACGTCTTTAAATTTCTTTCGCTCATTGAAAAAATAACTTACTTCGAGGCGATCAAACTTCAGGCCGAGCGTCTGGGAATTCCTCTTCCCGCCCAAAGAACTTCGCCCGAAGAAGAACGACGGCGACGCGAAGAAAAAAATTTATTGAAGATTAACGAACTCGCGCAGGATTTTTATCACGAATGCCTAATCAAAACAGCCCGCGGCGAACCGGGCAGGAAATATCTTGCGGCGCGTGGAATTACGGCGGAAACAATTGAAACTTTCAAAATGGGTTTCGCGCCCGACGAGTGGGACAATCTTTTTAAAAGTTTGCTCCGTCAAAATTTCACCGCGCAACAGATCGAATCCGTCGGGCTCATCGTCAAGCGCAAAAATTCTTCGGGCTACTACGACCGCTTCCGTTCCCGCGTCATGATTCCGATAACAAATGTTTTCGGGCACGTCGTGGGCTTCGGCGGACGGATTCTTGGAGAGGCTGACGAAACGACGCCCAAATATCTCAACACGCCCGAAACCGTCCTCTTCAACAAGCGCAACCTGCTTTTCGGCCTGGACAAATCCAATCGTGCGATAAATTCGTCGGGCGCGGCGGTCGTCGTCGAAGGCTACATGGACGCGATTTCTCTTTTCAGCGCGGGGATAAAAAATGTCGTCGCGACTTTGGGCACGGCTTTCACGCCCGAACACGTCAAGTTGATTTTGCGTTACGCGAAGAAAATTATTTTTTGCTACGACAGCGACGAGGCCGGTCAACGCGCAACGATTCGAGCCTTGCCGATCGTCCAAGAAGCCGGCGCGGAAGTTTTCGTCATCAAAGTTCCCGACGGAAAAGACCCCGACGAATTCGTCCGCAAACACGGCAAAGAATCTTTCAACGAGCTCATCAAGAACGCGCAGCCTCTTGTCGACTATCGGATTGAATACGTCTTGGAGCACACCGCTCACGTCACCACGGACGAAAAACTTCGCGCACTTGAAGAAATTTTGCCCGTCGTCGCAAAAATCAAAAATGAAGTCGTGCGCGTCGAATATCGGAAAAAAATCGCGGCCTCTCTCGGCCTGGACGAATTCGCGGTTCTGGACGCCTGGAAAAAATTTTCGCCCAAGACCGAGCCCGAAAAAAATTTGGTCATCAATCCGACAAAAAATTTCTCGAAAAAAGATTTGATTCTCCGAACGGCGCGTGAAGATATTTTGAGAATGATTTGGCAGGACACGGAAATGCTCCATTATCTTTCGGCGATGTTGAAGCCAAAAATTTTTCCGCAAGTTCACCAAGAAATAATTGAATGGCTCAAAACTTGCGCGGAGCAGGAACGACGCCCCGACAAATTGAGAGCGGCAACCGAACTGAGCGAGGCGGCAAACGCGGAGCTCGCACGGATATTGATGGACGGAACGGACGCGCCGCGAGACACTCAAATCAAAGTTTTCAAAGATTCGCTGAAGACTTTGCGGCTGGTCGTCTTGCACGAAAAATATTACGGGCTCATGGCCGAAGCCGAAAAATATATTTCAAACGACACGGCGGCTTACACCAAAACGGTCGAAGAGTCGCTCAAAATAAAAAAGGAAATTGACAATCTGAAAGGCAATCCGGCAAATTGCTTTTGAAAGGAGGCTGCAAGATGACAGAAGAAAATAAAACTGTCGAGCCGAACAAAGACGGCACCAACGGCAGCCCGTCGGTACACAAGAAGAATCATTCCGCACAAAAAAAATCTGAAACTTTGGCGAACACGGCGGCCGAGGACGGATCCAAAACCGCCAAAACTCGTACGCCAAAAATCATTTTGACCTTAACGGAAAGGGCAAAACAAACCGGCGGGAAGCTGACGTATGACGACTTGGACAGAATCATGCAATCGTTCGAGTTGAAAAGCGACGCGGACGAGATTGATGAAATTTTGAGCATCTGTGAGCGCGAAGGAATAGAAATTGTCGAAGAGAGCAGCTCTCTTGAAGACATGGGCGAAGGCGTCGACGACTTGACAGCGGAGGGAACTTCCCTTGAACAAGACGAGAACGTAGGTTCCGTCGAATCCGCCGAAACGCCCGCCGACGACGCCGACACGACCAAGCCGACCGCCGAAGTTGAATCGACGAACGACGCAATTTCAATCGATGATCCCGTGCGCATGTACCTGAAAGAAATCGGGCGCGTGCCTCTCCTCAACGCCGACCAAGAAAAAGAATTGGCAATGAAAATGGAATCGAGCGACAAAGAAGAAGCTTCCGAGGCGCAAAAACAGCTGGCTGAAGCAAATTTGCGATTGGTCGTGTCGATTGCCAAAAGATACGCGGGTCGCGGCATGGGTTTCCTCGATTTGATTCAGGAAGGCAATTTGGGTTTGATAAAAGCCGTGGAAAAATTCGACTATCACAAAGGCTACAAATTTTCGACGTACGCAACGTGGTGGATTCGTCAGGCGATAACGCGGGCGATTGCCGACCAGGCGCGAACAATCCGAATCCCCGTGCACATGGTCGAGACGATAAACAAGCTCACGAGAGTTTCGCGCAACCTTCTCCAAAAAAACGGACGCGAACCGACCGACGAAGAAATTGCCGTGGAAATGGAAGTGGACGTCGCGCGCGTGCGGGAGATCAAAAAAATTTCGCAGGAGCCCGTGTCGCTGGAAACGCCCGTCGGCGAGGAAGACGATTCACATCTGGGCGACTTCATCGAAGACCACGACGCACCCGCACCCGCCGACGCCGCCTCGTTCATGTTGCTCAAAGAGCAGCTCGAAGACGTTTTGGGAACTTTGACTCAGCGCGAAAAAAATGTTCTGCGGTTGCGTTTCGGCCTGGAGGACGGAAGGGCTCGCACGCTCGAAGAAGTCGGAAAAAGTTTCAACGTCACCCGCGAACGAATCCGTCAAATCGAGGCAAAAGCTTTGAGAAAACTCCGTCACCCCGCACGCTCAAAAAAGCTCAAAGATTTTCTGGATTGAATAAAAAAATTTCCCCCCCGCAGACGGGGATTTTTTTTGGAGGGCAACGTGACGTTGCATCCTGTTGGGTTGACGTTAAAAATTTTTTAATCGTTCGCCGCGCTCAAGCTTGATAAAATTTTTTTTGGAGGAGAAAAATTTTGGAATATAAATCTGGATTCGTCGCTCTAATCGGCCGGCCGAACGTCGGCAAGTCCACGCTCTTAAACAAAATCATCGGGCAAAAGGTCGTCATCACTTCCGACAAACCGCAGACCACGCGCAGCCGAATTCAATGCATCTTGACGCAAGACGACGCGCAAATTATTTTTCTTGACACGCCCGGAATTCACAAGCCCAAGTTCAAACTCGGCGAGTACATGCTCAAGGCCGCGGAAGGCACGCTCAAGGAAGTCGACGCGATTTTTTTTGTCGTCGATGCTGCGGAAAAATTCGGCGGCGGAGAAAAATATATCCTCGAAAGATTGAACGCGACTTCCAAGCCCGTGATTCTCGTCGTGAATAAAATTGATCTCATCGGGCGCGAAAAAATTTTGCCGATAATCGCCGACTACTCCGCCCGAAAAAATTTTGCGGCGGTCGTCCCGATAAGTGCGGCTGACGGCACGAATGTCGACGCTTTGATTGCCGAGGCGAAAAATTTTTTGCCCGCGGGCGTTCAATATTATCCCGCCGACATGGTGACCGACCAGCCCGAAAGATTGATTGTCGCCGAGCTGATTCGCGAAAAAATTTTGCACGCAACCCGCGACGAAGTTCCGCATTCAATCGCCGTCGACTTGGACGAATTCACCGAGCGCGACAACGGCACGATTTTTATTCGCGCGACAATTTATGTCGAGCGCGACTCACAGAAAAGAATTTTAATCGGCAAAGGCGGCGCGATGTTAAAGCAAATCGGTGCGGCCGCGCGACCCGAAATCGAAATGCTCCTGGGCGCGAAAATTTTTTTGGACTTGTGGGTCAAAGTCAAACGCGACTGGCGAAATTCAATCGGCGCACTGCAAAGTTTCGGGCTGAAAGATTTTTAACTAGCCAAAACTTCGACGCCCGTCTCGGTTATCAAAATTGTTTTCTCCCATTGCGCGGACAAACTTCCGTCGGCGGTGCGAACAGTCCAATGATCGTTTTCATCAACCGTAACTTTGTAATCGCCGGCGTTAATCATCGGCTCGACCGTCAAGACGATTCCGGGCACGAGGAGCATTCCGGTTTCGGGCTTGCAGTTGTGGCTGACGAACGGCTCAAGATGAAATTTTTTTCCGACGCCGTGGCCGCCCAAATCAATCACGACGGAGTAGCCGTTATCGTGCGCCATTTTTCCGCAGGCCGCGCCGATATCGCCGACGAAATGCCAAGGTTTGGCCGCAGCGATTCCCGCCTCCATGATATCGTGCGTCACGTTGATCAATCTTTGCGCTTCGGGAGAAATTTCGCCGACGGTGTACATTCGCGAGGCGTCCGCAAAATATCCGTCCAAATCCGTCGTGATGTCGATGTTCAAAATGTCGCCGGCCTTTAAAATTTCTTTGCGGGAAGGAATGCCGTGACAGACAACGTTGTTTACGGAAATGCAAATACTCTTGGGATAGCCTTCAAAGTCGAGGCAAGAGGGATTCGCTCCGTGGCTGACGATGAACTCGTGCGCCGCGTCATTCAACGTCAAAGTGTCGACGCCTTCTTTAACCAACTCGTTCATCAGGTCGAGAGCACCCGTGTTTATGACCGCCGCGCGTTTTATGCCTTCGATATCGGCCGCGTTGTTGATCAATCTTTTCGGCGGGCGAACTTGATTTTTTGCTTTGATGAATTTTATCTCGTCGAGGCGGGCGTCAAAGTCCGCGTGACATTTTTTGTACTTCTTGCCGCTGCCGCACCAACACGGGTCGTTTCGTTTCATATTTCTAAACATCTCCTTGAAAAACTTGAGCATTTTTATTTCCTCGCGGGGCAATCAAATTTTTTGCAACCGTCGCAGGATTTTTTTTCGCGCGAAAAATTTTTTTCGGCCGAAATTTTTTCCAGGCCGATGATCGCCGTCACGGATTTTCGCGGCTCCAACATCAACGCCGAAGTCAAAGTGATTCCGATTTTTTCCGCGCCGCTGATTTTAAAAAGTTTTTCCTGCTCCGTCAAAAGCCAATCGCCGTAGCCGGGACTGAATCGCCAACGCATTTTGTAGCCGTCTTTAGAAAATTTCGCGGCAAAATTTTTTTCCATGGCGTCAGCCGCCTGTTCGACGGCCGCAGTCGCCGCCGCGTCCAACAAAATCGAGGAAAGATATTCTCCGCGTTCAAATTTTTTTGTGATCTCGCGTTCAATCTCAAATCCGACGGTGGTAGCCATGCAAATGACTTTTTCGCAGCCGGCCAAATGTTTGACAATCGATTGACCGACTATTTTAAATGGCGGCTCGCTCTCGACGAAAAAATTTTTGTAATCGTAAATTTCCCACGCACCGCGCACGTCAATCAAGATTAAAGCTTCGGCTGCGGCGTCGCGGATATTTTTTTCGCCAAAATTTTTTGCTTTGAGCAAGCCCGCGTATCGACGAACTTCGGCCGCGTCAATCGACAGAATCTGCGCGTTGTAAATCGGCAAGTCAATCACTCCCCCGCAAAAATTTTATCGCCCGAAACGGAAAGCGTCAACCTCAAAAATTTTTTCGGCTGTGTCCCCGCAGGACACCACACAAAAAAATTTTCGCGCTAAAATAAAAGAGGAGAAGTGTGTCGTTGGGTGGAGCTTGCATGGTTACCGAAAAAACTTTAAACGAGGTGTGTAAGATGAATTTGTCCAAAGAAAATTTTTCCGACGAATCGAAAGTTTATGTGGAAGACAAAACCGCGGAGGAAATTTTCCTCAAAAGAGACGGGCGGCTCAATCGGCTGCGTTATTTCAAACGTATCCTTGCCGTGTATTTGATTATGTTTTTGATTCTTATTCCCGTGGGTGCAATTTTCGGCGATGATTGGGGCAACCTGTCATCTTTCGGCGAGCTCCTCGTCACGGGCATAAATCTCGTCGCGCTGTTTCCGCTGTATTGTCTCGACGTGCGCCGCCTGCACGACATGGACAAAGACGAAACGCTCGCAAAAATAAGTTTCGGGCTGGGAGCAATCGGTGCGTTTGTCGCCTCGAACGATCCTTTTGATTTGTCGCCGACGGAGATGATTGTTTATCTCGTTGAAACCGTAATCGGTCTTTATATGCTGTTCTCGCCGGGGACGGAGGGCGAAAATAAATACGGAGCCGACCCGTTGAAGTGAGGTTTGCGCCATGAAGATTAAAAATTTTTCTCTCGCGATTGTCTCCGCGCTGGTGATGATTGTTTTGTTCGGCGGCTGCGGCACGGGCGGTTACGACGAAAATGTTTTGAGAGTTCGGGAAGGCACGATGTACATGAATCCTTCCGTGACAGTCGGCAAAGCCTTCGACCAATTTTTTTCCGACGGGAAATGGCGTTCTTTTACCTCGACCGAAAACGAGCTTATCGTTGAGTTCAAAGGCGATTGCAGCTGGTACAACGCGCCGGCGAAGATGACCGTGCAATTTCTTCTTTCCGGCAGCGAATTCGAGTTGAAATACATCGGCATAAACGATATCGCGATGAATTATTTCGACAGCCTGGAAATTTTGGAGAAAGTTTTGTCGGAATATCAGCCGTGAAATTATTTGCAAGGAAGTGAGCCGCTTTGGAAAAATTTTTGATGGCACTGGTGCTGATGATTACGTACTTTGCGTTTTTTGTCGCCGTTGAAAAAATCTGCAAAATAAAAGTGATCAAGGACGGCACGCCCGCCGAAGAAAATAATTCCGCCGAAAAAAAAGAAAAGCACGACGGACTTTTGGGCTTCCTGGAAGATTTGACGCCGCTCGGTTTGGGCGTGAGCGCGGCGTTCATTGCGGAATTTTTTTACACGGCGAAGGCTGGCGGCTTCGGCAACGACTTTAAATCGTCCACGAAGTTCAGCTTGGATATCGTCCCGGACTTGGCGATTTTTTCTCTCGCGCAAATTATCGGCTTCGTGATATTTTTTTACATCGTTTACGGGATTTTGTCGCTCGCCAAATTTCAAGAGAAGGACGACAACGCCAGAAGAAACGCTGCGGGCTGGACGACCGTCGCAGTCGATTTGCTGCTCATTTTCTCGACGCTTTGAACAAAATAAATCTTTTTTTAAGCCCAATCCCCGCGCAGGGCTTATTTTTTTTGCTAAAATCAATTAAAATCGGCGCGAGGTGATAAATTATGAAAAAATTTTTGCTCGGCACGATTATTTCCGGTTTTTTGCTCGCTCACGCCCATGTTCAAGCAATTTCGCCCGAAAATTCCTGTTTTGCCTTCCAAACCATTGCTCAAAAGCTTTTTGAATGGAATTGCACGCCAATAAGGATTCAATACGGCGGTGATGAGCTAAATAACGCTGAAAATGTCGCTTATATGAACGATTTGGCCGAAAGTCAAGGCTTCGAGAGAAAATTTTCCGCTTGCATGGTCTTTTACAGCGATTTTCGCTCTCCAAAGGACAACGGACAACTTTCAGCGTGGAATTTCGACTCGATTTACGAAAATTATTCGTGGTATTTCGGATTTTACGAGGACGGCACGTGGAAATTGATGACTTGGGGGTATTGAGATGAAAAAATTGCTTTTTTTGCTCTGCGCGACGATTTTTTTGATCGCAGGCTGCTCAAATGACGAAAAATCCGCTTCAAACGACGAAAAAACTTTTATTTACGGCACTGTGGCTTATGGCGTGGCCATGGAGAACACAGGAACCAATCCGCACGAAAATTACAGCGGCTGGAGCACTTTACGCTACGGAATCGGCGAAACTCTCTTCAAATTCAACGAAAATATGCAACTTGAGCCGTGGTTGGCCGAAAATTTCGAGCAAATCGACGATTTCACGATTAAAATCAAAATAAATGACGCCGCGACCTTTTCAAACGGCAAAAAAGTCGACGGAGCCGCCGTTAAAAAATGTTTGGAACATTTAATCGAAAATCACGACCGCGCACCTAAAGATTTGAAAATTTCTTCGATTGAGGCTCAAAATCAGTTCGTTATCATTAAATCTGCCGAAAAAATGCCCGCTTTGCTGAATTATTTGAGCGATCCGTACGGTTGCATTATCGATATTGATTCCGGCGTCGAAAATAAAATTGTTGTCGGCACGGGGCCTTATAAAGCCGTAAAAGTCACCGATACGCAGATTGAGCTCGTTAAAAACGAAAATTATTGGAACGGAACGCCGAAAATCGATAAAATTATCGTAAAAAGCATAACCGACGGCGATACGCTGACTATGGCCATGCAAAACGGCGAATTGGACGCTGTTCAAGGCTTGCCGTACTCAAATTTGCAACTTTTCAAGGACGGATTCAAAATTTCGCAGTCCGACACCTCGCGCGTCTATCAAATCGCTTTTAACTTCAAAAATCCGATTTTGCAGGATATAAACGTCCGAAAAGCAATTTCAATGGCCATTGACAAGGAAAATTTCTGCAAAGTTCTGCTCAACGGCAACGGAACGCCCGCAATTTCTCCTTTTCCCGCGAATTTGACGTTCGGAGACAAAAATTTTCAACCGATTGCATTTGACCTCGACGGAGCAAAGAAACTTTTGGCCGATTCGGGCTGGATTGACAGCGATAATGACGGTTTCGTCGACAAAAACGGCAAAAATCTTGAGTTGAACTATCTAACGTACACTTCTCGTCAAGAATTGCCGCTTTTGGCAGAGGCCGCGCAGGCAAATTTGAAAAAAATCGGCATAAAACTCAACGTGAACGCCACCGACAACTATAAAACCTTCCTTAAGAACGGCGATTACGATATTTTTTCAAAAGCGATTGTCACGGCACCCACGGGCGACCCAGAATATTATTTTACGAGCCATATTGTGCCCGGAGCCGTCGATAATGCCGGTTTTTATGACAGCGAACAAATTTCCGCGCTTGAAAACGAATTGCACAACACTTTCGGCGCGGAAAAACGTTCTGAACTTGCAATTAAGATGTCGCAGCAGATTTTGGACGATTGCGCGCTGATTTACGCCTCGCATTTGCGAATGTCCTTCGTGATGAAGCCGAATATCGAAGGATTCAAGGCTCACCCGTCAGATTATTATGAAATAACCGCCGAACTCGACAAAAGGTAGTGTCAAGTAAATTGTGTAAGTAAGAAAAGTTAGCGGTCGAATTTGTC
>CAMNFC010000016.1 GCA_946536925.1 uncultured Selenomonadales bacterium
TCGACGAAATGTTGAAGTCTGACATCGACGCGGTGGCAATCGTCACGACGAGCGGCCTGCACTGCGCACAAATCGCCAAAGCTCTCGACGCGGGTAAGCACGTCTTCTGCGAAAAACCTTTGGGCGTGACCGTCGACGAATGCAAAATGGCGGAGGCGGCCGTCGAGCGTCATCCCGAAAAAGTTTTCTTCCTCGGTTTCATGCGTCGTTTCGACCCGTCCTACGCTTACGCAATGGAAAAAATTCAAGCGGGCGTCATCGGCAAACCGTACATGGTCAAGGCGACGGGCATCGATCCCGAAGCTCTCGTTCAAGGCGCGATTAAATTTGCTCCCACGTCCGGCGGAATTTTTATCGACATGGCAATCCACGACATCGACTTGATGCGCTGGTTCCTCGGCGAAGATCCCGTTGAAGTTTATGCGGCGGGCGCAACCTTCAAGCACCCCGAATTCAAAGCGGCCAACGACGACGAGACGGGCGTGGCCATGTACAAATGCGCGAGCGGCGCAATCGGATTCGTTCACGTCGGACGCACGGCTCCTCACGGCTATCACGTCGAAACGGAAATCGTCGGCACGGAAGGAACTTTGAGAATCAGCCCCGTCCCCGAAAAAAATTTGTGCATGATTTACGACACTCACGGCGCGGTTAAAGAATGCGTCGGCGGCTTCCCCGAAAGATTCGCGCAGGCCTATCATCTTGAGCTCCAAGAATTCATAAACTGTATCCGCGAAGGTCGCAAACCCAATGTCACGGTTTACGACGGCACGAAGTCCACGCAAATTGCTTTCGCCACGACCGAAGCTTATCGCACGGGAAAACCGCTCGCGATTAATTACTGAAAATTTATCGATAATCTGACGCAAGGCTTGTCGGAAAAATTTTTTGACGGCGAGCCCCTGCGCACGAATCAGGGGTGAATCTTAATGGCTGAACCTAACGCAGCAATGGCAATAGACGAACGCGATAAAGTGCCGTGGTTAACACGAGTAGCTTACGGCCTGGGCGACACCGCGCAAAACGTTGTTTGGGGCGCGATGTCCATCCTGACATTTTTTTACACCGACTACGCCGGAATCAATCCCGCAACCGTCGGTCTTGTTATGCTTTTATCCCGTTGCTTTGACGGCGTCTCCGATGTCATCATGGGATTTTTCGTCGAGAAGACGAATTCCAAATGGGGCAAGTCCCGCCCGTGGATTTTGTGGGCGTCAATCCCGTTCGCAATCTCAATCGTTTTGATTTACGCGGTACCGCAAGGCGTCTCGGACACGATGCAATTTGCTTACATCTTCGTGACGTACAACTTGTGCACCACCGTCGTTTACACAATGCTCAACCTTCCGTACGGCTCGCTTTCGGCGATGATGACGCGCTCCTCTCAAGAGCGCGACATGTTGTCGATCGTGCGTATGTCGTTGTCTCCGTTCGGAAAAATTTTGGCGGTCTCGGCGACTCTCCCGTTGATTAAACTTTTCGGCGATGACCAAATGGCTTGGGTCAAAGTCATGAGCATTTGGGCTGTCGTCGCGTTGCTTATGTTGCTCTTCTGCTTCTACAAGTGCGAAGAAAAAGTTGTTATCGAGGCGCGCAAGAAAGAAGATAAACTTCCCGTCGGCAAAGCGTTAAAAGCTCTGGCCTTCAACCAATATTTCTGGATGGCGGCGGCAATCTGGATGATGCAGAACGTTATCTTCTACATAACCGGCACGATGCTCCCGTACTATTGCAAATATATTTTCTTCGACGACACGCTCTTCAGCTTCCTGTTCCTGCTCGAAACTTTGACGATGGTCGGCTGCCAAATTGTTTTGAGCCCGATCCTCCTTCGCAAGTTCGGCAAGCGCACGATGTGTTTAATGGGTATCACGGTCGCTTTCGTCGGACATTTGATTTACTTGATGAATCCGCTCGATTATAACTGGGTCGTCTTCAGCTGCTTTATCCGCGGCGTGGGCTTCGCTCCGTTGAACTCGGTTATCTTCGGCTTCCTCGGCGACGTCGTCGAGTACGCGCAATGGAAATTCCACCTGCGCATCGAAGGCTTGATTTTCTCCGGCGGTTCCGTCGGCACAAAGGTCGGCTCCGGTTTGACGGCGGCCGTCCTTACAAATTTGCTCGCTTGGGCTGGTTATGTCTCTTCCACTTCCGCCGACGCCATCCAGCCCGAAAGCGCAATCAACATGATCATCAGTCTTTACGAGTACGGCCCGATTTTCGTCTGGATTGTTATCCTGCTGATTCTTTGGGCGTGGAAACTCGAAAAGATTTATCCGCAGATCATGAACGATTTGGCTGAACGCGAGGCTCGCGGCGAATTGTAAAATTCCGATTGAAATTAACCGCGATATGATATAAACTTTCCCAAAAAAGGAGGTTTACTCATGAAGGAAAAAACTTTCATCACCATCACGCGCCAATACGGCAGCGGCGGAGTCTCTATCGCCGAAGGAATCGCGAAAGCTACGGGCATGAAGTGCTACAACCGCAATATCGTGGCGGCGGCCGCCGAAAGTCTCGACACTTTTGAAGACGTTCAATCCGTCATCGAAAAATCCTACGACACGCCCAACGATTTTGTTGCCTCGTTGAGTGCGCTCGTCGGTCAGGGCGTCCCCCGTCAAAATCAAATGTACGTTCAGCAGGCCAGAATCATCCGCGAGCTTGCCGAATGCGATGAGTCGGCCGTTTTCGTCGGTCGTTGCGCCGATTACATTTTGCGCGACGTGCCCAATCACTTTTCGTTCTTTATCTACGCTGACGACGATTATCGCCGCAAACGCGCCAAAGAAATTTACAGAGATTTTTCGTTCCAAGACGTGCTCGACGTGGACAACAAACGCAAAAGCTACTACGCCTACTACACCGGCAGAAAATGGGGCGACCCGCAGAATTACGACTTGATGATAAACACGACGAACATCACGACGGAGCAAGCGGTCAAAATTATTTTGGATTACGTCGAGCTCCGTCAAAAATAAGGAGGAATTTTGATGATTAAAGTTGGCATTATCGGCGCGGGAAGAATCGGCCACGTCCACGGCGAAAGCATTTCCAAGTTCGTCAAAAACGCGACGGTCAAAACGATTGCCGACCCGTTCATGAACGAGAAGACCGAGGCTTGGGCAAAGTCTATCGGCGTGGAGAAGACGACCAAAGATTACAAAGAAATTTTGAGCGACCCCGAAATTGTAGCGGTGCTGATTTGCGCCTCCACCGACCAACATTCTCCGCTGTCGATTGAAGCTCTGCGCGCGGGCAAGCACGTCTTCTGCGAAAAGCCGATTGATCACGACGTCGAAAAAATCAAAGAGGTTCTCGCAGTCGTCAAAGAGACGGGCAAAAAATATCAAGTCGGTTTCAATCGCCGCTTCGACCACAACTTCCGCGCGATTCGCAAAGCTGTCGAGGCCGGCAAAGTCGGCAAGCAGCAGATTATCAAAATTTCTTCACGCGACCCCGAACCGCCGCCGATCAGTTACGTCAAAGTTTCGGGCGGAATTTTCCTGGACATGACGATTCACGATTTCGATATGGTGCGTTATCTTTCGGGAGCGGAAGTCGAAGAAGTTTACGCCGAAGGTTCGATCACGGTTGATGAAGAAATCGGCAAGGCCGGAGACGTCGACACGGCCGTCATAACTTTGAAGCTCACGAACGGAGCCACCGCCGTCATCGACAACTGCCGCGCCTGCTGCTACGGCTACGACCAACGCGCTGAAGTTTTCGGCGACAAAGGCTGCGTGGCGATTTCAAATGACAGCGACTCCAACGCGGTTTACAGCAATGCGGAAGGCGTCGTTGCCGAAAAGCCCATGTTCTTTTTCCTCGAACGCTACATGATGGCTTACGCTACCGAAGTCGACGAATTCATCGAGGCGATTGTCAACGACACTCAAACGCCCGTCACCGCGCAAGACGGTTTGGAGCCCGTGCTCATCGGTTTGGCCGCGACAAAATCCGTCAAGGAGCATCGCCCCGTGAAAATCGACGAGATCCGCAAAGAGTACAACCTTTAATCTGACCTCTAACATTTCAATGACATAAATTTTTTTCCGCGACGAGTGAGCGTTGCGGATTTTTTTTGGAAAGAAAAAATCCCGCCGAAGCGGGAAATTTTTTTTGTATGGCAGAAAAATTACTTGCTGAGGAGTTCGCGTTTGATGCGTTCGAGAGCTTCGGGAGCCTGCTTGTCCATTTTTTCTGGGAAGCCGAAGTAGCTGACGCAGATAATGTTGTCGCCGCCGACTTTGGGAGCGTCGGGTTTGAGCTGTTTGTTTGCGAAGTCCATTTCACGGAGCGTCTCAAAAATTCCGTCGAAGTCAACTTCACCCTCGCCCATGGCCGTGTGCTGATGAATCGTGTAATCGGCTTTTCCGCGACCGTTGAGCCAAGGCGGATTGACGATGTAGCGGCAGTCGATGGTTTGGTTCCAAGTGTCAGCCAAAAGGACGTGGGTCAATTCGTCGCCGGCATATTTGAGCATGTGGCGGACGTCGCCCTTGCCCTGGTCGTAGAAAAATCCGTGGCTTGCGCTGTAGACGTAGCCGAGATTTTTTGAGCGGAAAGATTTAACGATGTCGCAAGTCTCGTCGTTGAGCTCGCAGAAGTCATACGGGTGCGATTGAATTTCGACGCGCAAACCTTCGCGCTCGATGATGGGCAAAAGTTCTTCCATTGAGCGGAAAAACATTCCGTTGCAAATTTCCTGTTGATTGGGGTCGCCGCTGAATTCGGTGTTGATGACGGGCACACCCATGTTGACGGCGATCTCGATGATTTTTTTCCAGTTGGCCACGGCGTGTTGACGCTGCTCCTCGGTCGGGCCCGACCAACGATAGACGACGATGAACGAAGAAATTTCGACGCCCGTTTCCTTGAGAGCTTTGCGATATTCGGCCTCGCACTCTTTGGAGAAAAGCGGGTGCTTGTAGAAGGGATTGATGCGCGGGTGCGGCGATTGCTCGATGTACTTGTAGCCCCAGTCGGCCACCTTGTGCACGTAGTCGTTGATGCTCATCTGTTTGGCCAGAACGTCAACGTCAAAAGCGATTTTCATCTCAAGTCCTCCTTTGATTAATTCTTGTGCTCGTAACCTACCACATAAAAAAAACCTTGTCAATAGTTTTTAATCTGATAAGCAGGATTTTACAATGCGGCGTAAAAGTATCACAGAAAATTGAAATGAAGGCGAGGTTTTGAGCATGGCGGTCGTGTATTATAACAAGCAGAATTTTTCGGATAATCCTCTCGGCGAACAAAAATTGAAACTCCTTTACGTTTGTCGGGCGGAAACAAAAATCCCGACGGCCATGCACGCCCACGACGATCTTTTGGAGCTGCAATTCATCAGCGGCGGCAAAGCCCACATCCGAATCGACGGGCACGCCTACTCGGTTCAGGCCGGTGACGTCGTCGTTTACAACGCGGGAGTTTTGCACGACGAGGCCGCCGATTTGGTTTGCGGAATGAAATTTTATAATTGCGCCGTCAAAAATTTTCACGCGCCGCTGTTGCCCGAAAATCATTTGCTGCCGCACGACATCAAGCCGATTTTGCACGCGGGAAAAATGGCCGGCATCGTCGAAAAAATTTTCCAAGAAATGTTCGAGCAAATCTCGCAGAAAAAAATTTCTTCGGGCGTGATATCTTTTCATCTGCTCAACGCCCTGCTCGTCATCTTGCTCAAACAAATTCCCCACGAAAAAATTTTCATCCAAGACAAATTCGACGCCTCGCTGCGCAAATGCAAAAAATTTATCGACGAAAATTTCACGGAAAATATTTCCGTCGCGGAGATGAGCGCGGTCGCAAACATGAGCGTCTCCGGATTTTCTCATCACTTCAAAAAAGTTTTCGGCTTCTCGCCCGGCCAATATCTGATCCGTTTGAAAATCGGTCGCGCCCAAAAACTTTTAATCGGCTCGGATAAATCGATCACCGAAATCAGCATGGAGCTCGGCTACGACAACGTCAGCCACTTCAACAACCAGTTCAAAAAATTTGTCGGGACGTCGCCGCAAAATTATCGTAAGCTTTGGGTCGGCAAGGAGCAGTTCAAAAATTTGAATCACATTTACGACGAGGTGATGAAAAATTAATCGCGGCGGAACAAATCGCGCGTGTAAACTTTTTCTTTAACGTCGTCGAGCGCGCTGTCATATCGGTTGGCGATGATGCAACGGCTCAATCTTTTGAACTCGGCGGGATCGTTGACGACGCGGCTGCCAAAAAAAGTCGAGCCGTCGGGCAACGCGGGCTCGTAGACGATGACGGTCGCGCCCTTGGCTTTGATTCGCTTCATGATTCCTTGGATTGACGATTGGCGGAAATTGTCGCTGCCGGTTTTCATGGCCAGCCGCCACACGCCGATGATAATTTCTTGTTCGCGGTTCGAGGAAAAATTTTCGTTGGCGGTGTACGCGCCCGATATCTCCAAAATTCTTTCGGCGATAAAATCTTTGCGCGTGCGGTTGCTGTTGACGATGGCCTCAATCAGATTTTCCGGCACGTCTTGATAATTCGCCAGCAACTGCTTCGTGTCTTTGGGCAAGCAGTAGCCGCCGTAGCCGAAGGACGGATTATTGTATTCGTCGCCGATGCGCGGGTCGAGACAAATTCCGCGGATGATGTCGCGCGTGCTCAAATTTTTCATTTCGGCGTAAGTGTCCAGCTCGTTGAAGTAAGCCACGCGCAACGCCAGATACGTGTTGGCGAAAAGTTTGACGGCTTCGGCCTCGGTCGTGCCCGTGATGAGCGTCGGAATATTTTTTTTCGCCGCGCCCTCTTGAAGAAGTTGTGCAAAATTTTCAGCGGCCGCAACTTGCGCGGGATCGTCGAGGTTCGTGCCCACGATGATTCGCGAAGGATAAAGATTGTCGTAGAGAGCTTTGGACTCGCGCAAAAATTCGGGGCTGAACAAAATTTTTTCCGTGGAATATTTTTTGCGGACGCTCTGAACGAAACCGACGGGAATTGTGCTTTTGATGACGATGAAAGCGTTCGAGCCGCCGGCCAAAATTTTTTCGATGACGGAGCAAACTGCCGACGTGTCAAAAAAATTTTTCTTCGGATCGTAGTTGGTCGGCACGGCGATAATCACGAAATCGGCCGCGGCAAAAGCAGAGGTTGCGTCGTCGGTCGCGGTCAAATTCAGTTCGCGTTCGGCGAAAAATTTTTCAATGTACTCGTCGCGAATCGGTGACTTGCGGGCGTTGACGAGAGAAATTTTTTCCCGCGAAATGTCGACGGCCGTCACGAAATTTTTTTGCGCGAGAAGAGTCGCCAGAGAAAGTCCGACGTAACCCAAGCCCGCGACTGCAATTTTTTTCTCCAAAATTTTTTCCTCCTTCGAGTCGAAAATAATTTTAGCGTTCAAGACGTCCTTGCGTCAATTTTTTTTTTTTGCCGCCGTGTTGATAAAAATTTTTCCGCGAATTAAAATTCAATGCAGAAAATTTTTGTCGGGAGGCACGGAAATGAATTTTCAAGACAGCATAACCGAACAGACGATGGCCGGCGTGAAAGAGAAATGGGCGCAAGAATTGAGCGACGCCGCACAGTGGCTGGAGACCGAGACGCAAGAAAAAATTTTTGAGTTCTTGAACGAGCGGAAAAATCTTTGCACGGCGGAATTCGTTTTGCGTCGACAAATTCAGGTTGCCTTCCCGAAAATTTTGGCGGAGGCGGCGGGCGGAAAAAATTTCGCGGATCTGAGCAAGAGCGGCAATATTTCTTGGCCGATTGAACTTGTGGAAAATTTGAGCGGGCTTTTGTCGACGGAAAATTTTATCGGCGTCAGCGAATTGAATTTGGATCGGCGGCAATGGAAAAAAATTTTGCTCGGCGAAGCTTTTTGCAACCGCGCCACGGCCGTGAAATTAATTTTCGCGTTGAAGATGGACGAGGCGACCGCCGCCAAATTTTTGATTGCGAACGGGAAAAATTTTTTCAGCACGCGCAACCCGTTCGATTACATCTGCGAATTTTGCCACAAAGGAAAGTTCACGTACGACGAGGCGGCCGCCATGCTCCAAACTTTTGAGGCCGAGCGGAAAAATTTTTTCGACGACCGGGAGCCGATGAACTTCGGGACGACGCAGCTGGAAAATGAAACAGAAAAAATTTTGAACGATGCTAAACTTGGCGCAGAAGATAAAAAAACTCAACTCGTCAAGTACATGCTCGCACACCAAAAAGAATTCGTGGCGAAGGTCGAGCGAAAAGATCGTCGAGCCGAATATCCGTCCGGATTCTCCAAGCAAAACAATTTGAAGCTGAAAATTTTCCTGAAGTATTTGACGAAGCTTTACCCGAAATTTTTACAGTGGAAAGAGGTGAACGCGCTAGATTCCTACCTGATCAGCCGAGCGGTGCAAACGAACGCTTACGGCTCGCCGAAAAAACCCGATCAACTGATCCGAGCGATGACCGACGCCCAAGAAATTTATTTTTGGGAGACGGAAGAGCTGGAAGAAATCGGATTGCCGACGGGCAACGAACGCGACGAGCAAGGTAAGCGGCAGTTGAAAAGTAAACAGAGCTACGACGCGATTCCCTTCAACAGCGCAATTCTTCTTCCGCTGAAAAATTTGTCGAAGACGTTGCGGGCGAATTTGCGAGCGGAGGATTTCCCCGACAACGCCCAAGACGTCGACCGCAGCACGATTTTGTTCCTGACATATTTTTTTATCAGCGGATGTCGTGCGGCCGATGATCTCGAAAATTTGTTGGCGGCTCTCGACGAGGAAATTGACGCCTCGGACAACGCGCAAAAAAATAATTTGCTCTACGCGCTGAAAAATGTCATCGGCAACGTCGAATCGCTGGCCTATGATGAAAATCCGTTGGAGCTTTACGTCGACTCCCTAAACGACCTGCTCGAAACTTTCAACTGCAATAAATTTTACGCGCCGTTCGTTATCGATAGATTTATTCTGTTTTGTCTTTTGACTTTGCGGCGACCCGAAAACGAGGAAGATTTCCCGCAGTATCTGATAAATTTGGTTATCGAGGAAAGTTATCGCTTGAGCAAAAAAATTTTGGAGGAGAAAGAAAATGTCCGATAAAAGAAAATTTTTGCCCGCGGGCACGGAGCTCGTCGAAAAGAACGGCACGTGCTACAAAATTTTGCGGGCGATTGCCGGCGGCGGTTCGTCGATTGTTTATGAGGCCGCGCAAATCGGCAGCTTGAAAATTTTTATTCTCAAGGAGTGTTATCCGAGCTCGACAAAATATAATTTTGTCCGCAAAGACGCCGTAATTTGTCCGGCCGAAGAAAATGATTCGGACGCAAAAAATTTTTTGGAGAGCGTGAAAAAAAATATCGAACGGGAAAACGAAATCGGTCAAATTATTTCAAACAGGACGGGCAGGACGATTGCGCCGTGGGGAAAGTTGAACGTCGCAAAAATTATTATCGGAGAAAAAATTTATAATGCCGCCGAAAGTCTTTTCATCGTTATGGAGCGCGCCACCGACGATGAAAAGTTGCGCGGCATTTTTTTAAAAGATTTGCTCGACGAATGCGCGGCCGAGCCCGAAAATTTTAAACCGCTCAGAGTCGGAGGAGTTCCCGCGCCCAACGTCGCCACGAAAATTTTGGAGGAGCTTTTGAAATCTTTGCGCGACATTCACGCGGCAAAATTCATTCACGGCGACATCAACGACGCAAATTTTTTCTTGATGGGTCACGACTTTAAAAGCGGCGATATCGGCGTCGGTCAACTTTTGGATTTCGGCAACGCGCGAAAAATTTTGGACGACGGAAAGACCGCGCCGATCAAAGACGTTTTCAGCACGCCGGGTTATTGGTCGCCCGAAATTTTATCGCGGACGGAAAATTTGAGGCTCACCGCGGCCACCGATATTTATTCCGTCGGCTGCCTGATGTTGTATCTTTTCCACGGCATGAAATTCAAAGAGGCGCGCGGAAATGATCTGGCGACTTCGCGGCGGGTGTCTTTGGTTTCCGTGCCCGAAGCCATGCGTCACGGTTACAAACGCGAGGCGGCCGTTTTGCTCAGAGAAATTTTGGGAAAAGCTTTGAAGTTTAAACCCGAAGAGCGATATCAAAACGGAGCGGAAATGCTCAAGGATATTTTGCGGCTGAAAAAGTTGACTGCGCCGCCAAAATTTTTTCTCGCGCCGAATCTTTTTCGCAGCCCCTATTTCGTCGACGGCTCCCGCGACAAAGAACTCGATCAACTTCAACGCGACATGCTCGGCGGCAAACACCCGCTGTTTATTTTCGGCGTCGGCGGCATCGGCAAGACGGAATTGGCAAACGAATTCGCGCGGCGGCAAATTAAAAACGGAATCCCCGCGTACCTCGTCACGTTCAAAGGCTCCGTTCGCGAAACTGTTTTGAGCCTGAATTTTTCCGGCTACGAGGCGGCCGCTCCCGGCTCCGAATCAGATTATTTGAAGCGGCTCGAAATTTTGAAGGAAGATTATCAAGGCTGCCTGCTGGTCGTGGACAACTTCGACGACGACGAAAAAAATTTCGACGCGCTGAAAAATGAGCCCGCTTACAAAGATTTGGTCTTCGGCACGGGCTTGAAAATTTTGATCACGACGCGAGCGCGCCCCGACGAGAGCACGAAAGAATTGTCGCCGCTGGACGAGGAAAACGCCATGAAACTTTTCAAGTCGATTTCGCCCGTCGCGCCCGATGATGAAAAAATTGTCCGCGAACTTCTCCGCGAGGCCGATTATCACCCCATGACCGTCGAACTTTTGGCCAAAACCCGCGAAGATTCTTGGCAGGCGATTTCTTACGAGGAACTTCTGCGCCGCCTGCGATATCGGAACCTCGACGATAAAAATTTGCCGGCCGTCGCCATAAAAAAAAATTTGACTGAGCGCGAGGCAAAAATTTACGGGCACTTGAAAACTTTGTTCGACCTGTACAAGCTCGGCGAAGATTATCGGCAAGTTATCTGCCACGCGACGCTCCTCCCGCTCGACGGTTTCGACGCCGCAACTTTTATCGCAAACGAGGACGACGCAAAAAAAATTCAGCTCAAAAATTTGGAAAGTCATTCGTGGCTCCGTCGACGCAAGGAAAATAATTTGCTCACGATCCATCCGTTGATACGCAGCATTTTTAAAAATGAGCTTCGGCCGAACGACGAGGATTGCTCCGATTTTCTCAAGCGCATTTGGAAAATTATCGACGAAAATTATCCGAGCGACTTAAATTTTTTTCAACAGACCGCCGAACTTTTCGAGCGCGCCACGAACGATTTGCCCGACGCCCGCGGCGATTTTGCTTTTTACGCCGGCTACTGCTTCATTCTCCTTGGAAAATTTTCTTCGGCGATTCGATACGAACTCAAGGCCGTGAAAATTCGAGAAATTGTTTTGGCCGACAATCCCCGCGAACTTGCTCGAACTTATAACGATGCGGGCGTCGCGGTGATGAGCAGCGAAAATTTCGGCGTGTATGCTGACGGCGGGCTGGCTGCCGAACAAGGATTTTCTGCTCTCGGCGGCGACTTCCACGGCGGAATAAATTTTCTCAACAAGGCGCGAAAAATTTTAGAGACGCTCGGCGGCGTGGAAGACAAACAAAATCTGGCCAACGTTTGCGCAAGCATGGCGATGGCTTTGAGCAACCGCGAAGACGTCGAAAAAGCTTTGCCGCTCGCTCAACAGGCCGTCGAAATTTTTGACGAACACCCGCCCGAAAATCTTTACGAGAAGGCGCACGCTCATCAGGCCTTGAGCCAAATTCTCGTGCTCAAAAAAAATTACGACGAGGCCGTGACTCAACAGAAAATCGCAACTGACTTGATCGAAAAAATTTTCCCGCAAACTCATCCGATTGTCGCGGCGGCTTATCGCGAACTGGCCGAAGTTTACGAGCTGAACGAAAATTTTTCTGCGGCCGAAACTTTTATTTTGAAGGCAATCGATCTCTTTGAAAAAATTTATCCCGAAACTCACCCAGACGTTTTGGGCGCGTACAAAATAGTGCGGGCGATTTACAACGACACTCACTCCGACAAGCTGAAAATTTTTTCGGACAGGGCGGAAGAAATTTTTTTGAAGGTGCAAGGCGATCTTTGGCGGAACAAAATTTCTTATGCGCGGCGAATGATTGAGGCGGCCGAGGAACCCGTCGACGAAAAAATTTTGGCGCACAATCCCGACGTCGCGAAAAAAATTTTGGCGAGCAAGACGCGCGATTTGATTCGATTCAACCGCGAGGCCGCCGAGGCTTTCCGCCAGCTCAAAGATTTTGATTCGGCGGAAAAATTTATCGCGGCGGCCACGGAAAAAATTTCAACGGAAACCGAGCCGTCCGAAGCATCGCAAACTTTTTTTATCGCGTCGCAAATTTTGTTCGGGCAGAAAAAATTTTCGGAGGCTTTGTCCGTCGGAGATCGTGCGCTGAAAATTTTGGAAACGATCGCGCCGAAAAATTTTGACAAGCTGAGCGAGCAGCTGATCCATCTTGGCAACGTCTGTTCAAAGCTCGACGACCACGAATCCGCGCTGAAAAATTTTTTGTCGGCTCTCGATGCGCAGAAAAAAAATCCGAATCCCGAAAACGCCGTAATGGAGCTGGCGTGGCGGTCGGCCGGGCAAGAATTGTTGAGCTTGAAACGTTTCGACGAGGCAGAAAAAATTTTCGCGGAACTTTTGGAAAAGCAGCTGACGTATCTTTATGAAACTCAACCGCGCGTGGAGCAAGTCAAAAAACTTTTGGCGCAAGCTCGCGAAAAAATTTGATTCACGGCCGCGACGGAAACTCGAACAGAAATTCTCCGCCGCGGTTTTATAATGCGCTCAAAAGGAGATGAGCCGCAATGAAAATTTCGCGAGGAGTATCTTACAAAAAGGACGGCAACAACATTTTTGTCCGCAAAGCCGACGCGCACGAGTATCGTTTTGGCAGCCACGCCGGGGAAATTTTGGATTATGTGGCGGCCAACCCGAATCGTTCCGTGCCCACGCTCTTGAAATTTTTTGTCGCACGTTACGCCGACCGCGACGCAAAAAAAATTGAACGCGTCTTTGGCGATTGCGTCGACGAAATGCTCGGCGAAGAAATTCTGACCGAACTCGATTGATTCAAGCCTTGGAAATTTTTTCCGCTTTGTTGTAAAATATTTCCGCCAATGTTCGCAAAAATTTTTGGTGGAAAGGCGGATGAATTTTCATGAGCGAAACTTCCGAAAAAATTTATCTCGATTCACTTTTCCGCGGCGTGTCGGTCATTTCCGCGCCAGTGAAAGATACCTTTGAAAAAAATTTTGCAGCAAAAAATTTCAAAACGCCTCTCGATTTTTCCGGCGACCGATTGAGCAAAGCTTTTGAGCGGCTCGGTTGTTCGGCGGAAAATTTTTTTATGGGCGCGTACAGTTTGCTGCTTGCTCGGTTCGCGGGTGCCGATGAAGTTTTTTTCGCGGCCGCGGGTGAAAAAAAATTCCCGTCTTTATGAATTTGTCGCCCGAACAGAGCCTCGCCGATTACCTGAAAATTTTGCGCGAACAAGTCGACCGTTCACGCGAAAAAATTTCCACGCCTTACGAAAAAATTTCCGCGCTGTACGATTTTCCCGACGTCCCCGAATTTATTTTTGCGTCGAGTGAGCCGCACGAAAAATTTTTTGCTTTGTCCGTCGACGAAAATTTTTCAAGCGCGACGATTTTTTTTGACGGCGGAAAATATTCTGATGAGCTGGCGAAAAGTTTTTTGGCGGCGTACAAGCACGTCGTTGAAAAATTTTTTGACGCGGAGAAGCTCGGCGACATCGATTGGCTTTCTTCGGACGAGTTGGATCGTTTGAAAAAAATTCACGACACGGCCTGGGAAGTTGTCGAACGTCCCGCTTATCGACTTTTACAAGACAGCGCAGAAAAATTTCCGAATCGGACGGCGGCCATCGCCAACGGAAAATCTTTGACGTATCGAGAATTGAATTCTGCGGCAAATCGTCTCGGTCGCGTCCTGAAAAATCACGGGGTCGCGGCGGAAAAAATCGTCGCCGTAATGTTGAATCGCGGCCTCGAAGTTTAAATTTTGAAATCGGGCGGGGCGTTCCTGCCCATGATTCCCGATTATCCCGACGAGCGCGTAAAATTTATCGTCGACGACGCAAAAGTTAATCATCTCGTCACGACCCGCGATATTTATCACAGACGCCAAAAATTTTTCGACTCGCTGGGAATTTTTATTTGCCTCGTCGAGGACACCCGGGACGAAAAAATTTCTGACGACAATCTGAACGTTTCGATAACTTCCGACGCCCTGGCCTACTGCATTTACACGAGCGGTTCGACGGGCAAACCTAAAGGCGTCATGCTCACGCAGAAAAATCTGGTCAATTTCGTCGACGCCAACCCCAAGAATCACGAAATTTTGGGCTACGTGGAACGCGGAAAAGTCTCGTTGGCTCTGGCCGCGATTACTTTCGACGTGTCTATTATGGAAGAATTTATCCCGCTGGCGCACGGGCTCACGATTTGCATGGCCAACGAAGACGAGATTCACAACCCGCTGTTGCTCAAAGATTTGTGTGAAAAAAATCTGGTCGATATCATGAGTTGCACGTCCTCTTACCTCGCCAATCTCATTGACCTGCCCGAATTTGATTCCGTCGTGAAAAAAATAAAGTCGGTCGATTTTGGTGCGGAAGCTTTTCCCGCCGCGCTGTTCACGAGGCTCCGCGCCATTAATCCCGAAATTTACATCATGAACGGCTACGGCCCGACCGAGGCGACCATCAGCTGTACGATGAAGCCCGTCGAATCCGCCGAAAATATCACAATCGGCCTGTCCAATTCTAACGTTAAAGTTGTGATGACCGACGAAAAAAATCGACCGCTGCCAATCGGCGCGCTCGGCGAGATGACAATTTTGGGCGACGGAATCGGGCGCGGCTACATCAATCGCGACGACCTCACCCAAAAAGTTTTCATCAACCTGTGGAATTTGCCGGCGTATAAAAGCGGCGACCTGGCTCGGCTTCTTCCCAACGGCGAAATCGCTTTTCACGGACGGACGGATAATCAGGTTAAACTTCGCGGGCTGCGCGTCGAACTCGGCGAAATTGAATCCGTCATGAATAATTTCGTCGGGATTAAGGCCAGCATTGTCGTCGTGAAAAAAAATTCGACGGGCGATTATCTCGCGGGCTATTTCACCGCCGACAAAAAAATTGACCTCGACGAGCTGAAAAAATTTTTAGGCTCAAAGCTGACGGCGTATATGGTTCCCGGCGTTTTAATGCAACTTGATTCCTTCCCGTTAACAGCCAACAAAAAAATCGATAAAAAATCTTTGCCCGAACCGACCGAGCAACTCGACGCGGACGACAAAAAAATTGCCGCAACCGATTTGCAGAAAACTTTGTGCGAAATTTTCGCGAAGGCTCTCGGCAGAAAAAATATCGGCGCAGATGAAAATTTCTTCGAGATCGGGGGAACGTCGCTGGCCGCCTCAAAAGTCGCGATGGCCGCGTTCCTGAAAAATTTGCCGATCGTTTACGCCGACATTTTCCGATATCCCACGGCCGAAAAGTTGGAAGCTTACATTTTAAAACAGCAGGCTCCGACGACCGCGCGTGTCGAGAAAAAAATTTTCACGCCGAAAATTTCTCCGCCCGTCGAAGGCAGCTCTTTCCTCAACGAACTTTTCCAAATCAACAAAGCCTTGGCGAAAAACCGCGTGGAGTACGTCGACGAAATTCATCACGAAGGGCTGGGCGACGTGCTGCTCACGGGCGCGACGGGTTTTCTCGGAATTCACGTCCTCTACGATCTGCTGAAAAATACTTCGGCCAAAATTTTCTGCTTCACGCGCAGCAATAAACACGCCTCCGCCAAAGAACGCCTGCGCACACTCTTCATTTATTATTTAAGCTCGTCGATGGAAAAAAATTTCAACGAACGGGTCACGGTGATTGACGGCGACATAACCGACGCTGAATCCGTCAACGCGCTGAAAGATTTGCCGTTCAAGACGCTGATAAATTGTGCGGCGTGCGTCAAATATTTTGCGGCGAACGATATTTTGACGCGCATAAACGTCGAGGGCGTCCAAAATTTGATTGAACTTTGCGTCGAGAAACCCGCGCGCCTGATTCAAATTTCTACGCTCAGCGTGGCCGGCGACGACGTCGGTCAAAAACTCCCCGCCGACAAAAAATTTACCGAGAACGATTTTTATATCGGCCAAGAGGTTATGTCGAACAAATACGTTTACTCGAAGTTCCAAGCCGAAGAATTGGTTTTGACGGCGATCGGTCAGGGCAAACTCGACGGAAAAATTATTCGCGTGGGAAATTTGATGAGCTGCATTTCCGACGGAGAATTTCAAATTAATTTTTCAAACAACGCTTTCATGCGCGACATCAAAAGTTATTCCGTCATCGGAAAATTTCCCGTGTCGCTTTTGGACGAGCAAACAGAATTTTCGCCGATTGACGAGACCGCGCACATGATCGTTGCCCTGGCCGACACAAACGCCGACTTCACCGTTTTCCACGCCGTCAACAGCCACCACGTTCAAATGGGCGATATAATTTACGCGGCCAACGAATACGGAATTAAAATTGATGTCGTCAGCGATGATGAATTCAACGCCGCGCTCAGAGCCGTCATGCAGGACGAAGATAAAAATTTGTTGGCTTCAAGTCTGATTGCTTACTACGAGGCCGATGAAAATTTGCGCGAGGAGATCGAGCACGACGACCGCTTCACCGTCAAAGCTCTCTATCGTCTCGGCTGCCGCTGGTCCGTCACCGACGAAAAATATATCATGAACGCGATTAAGGCTTTGGACACGCTGAGATTTTTTGAAGGGACTGCGAACTTTTGAGCCATGGAATATAAACGCAACGATTTTCTCGTAAGCAAAAAATTTTATCGCTATCTCATTCCGAGTTTTCTTTCGGAAATGGCGATGCACATGGGCTCGGTCGTCGACGCGGTTGTCGTCGGAAATTTAATCGGCGTGGAAGCTCTTTCGGCCGTCACGTTGGTTTCGCCGATAATTCAGGTTTTGCATTTGCCGGGATTGATTTTGGGTCTCGGCGGCGCGACGCTCGCTGCCATTTGGTTGGGCGAAAGAAAAATCAAAGACGCCTCGGATATTTTTTCCGCCTGCGTCGTCGCCGGAATAATTTTTTCGTGCGTCGGTGCGTTGAGTTCATTTTGGATAAACGCGCCGCTCGCCGAACTCGTGGCGGACGATCCGAAGCTTGCGACTTTTGCCGAAGAATATTTGCTGATAAATCTTTTGGGCTTGCCGATAATGACGCTGACTTTTTTGACGTGCGAATTTCTCAGCGTGGACAATCACCCCGATTTGGGCGCGTGGATGTTTTCTATCGCCGAGGCCGTCAACGTCGTCTTTGATATCGTCCTGGTCAAGTTCGCAGGAATGGGCATGGAAGGAGCCGCCGCCGCCACGATCATCGGTTACGCTTGCGGGCTCGTCACTCTGATTTTTTACGCGCGCTCGAAGGAAAGAATGCTGAAGTTCAACTTCGGCGTGGCGTGGCTCAAAAATATTTTCGTCGCGCTCAAAACGGGTTTGCCGCGCGTCTCGTTGGAGTTCATGCAGGCCTTGCAAATTTTCGTGCTCAACACGACCGTCTTGAAAATTTTGGGCGTCGAGGCAATGGAAATTTACGCCGTCTGCTCAAATACGCTCATCATGGCTGAACTTTTGGCCGGCGGAATCATCAGCGTCATCCCAAACATCTGCGGTGTCCTCTTCGGCGAAAAAGATTTCTTCGGGATTCGCCGCCTCATGAAAAAAGTTTTGGTGCTCAGCGGCATTTTGATTTCCGTGCTGACCGTCGTGTTTTTGCTCGTCCCCGAAGATATCGCGCTGCTGTTCGGATTGGAAAACGAGGAGCTCCTCCCCGCGGCCGCAACTTGCTTGAGAATTTACAGCTTGAGTTTCGTCCCCTACGTCTTCAACGAATTTTTGCAACATTATTATCAAACGATCTTAGAAACTTTTTTGGCGACGCTCGACACGATTTTGGAATTCTTCGTGCTGCTGATCCCGATAACTTTTTTGCTCATGCATTTCTACGGGATTTACGGTGTGTGCGCGGCCGTCCCCGTCAGCGAAATTTTGACGATAATTATCGTGGAGGGCACGCGAAAATTTTTGCAGGAACGCGGCAAACTTCCGCGAGAAGGTCTGCTCATGATCCCCAAGCCCGAACACGACGACTCGCTCGACGTCACGATTGAGGCCGATGAAAAAAACACCGTCGGCATTTCAAAAAAAATTATCGATTATTGCCGCGAACGAAACGTCGACGAGAACACCGCGTACGTCCTGGGGCTGGCCGCCGAAGAAATCGCCGTCAACATCTCCCGCTACGGCTACGGAAAAAATAAAAAACCTTACATCGACATAAATCTTTCGCGCGACGAGGAGCTTTGGCTTTTGCGAATTCGCGACGACGGAATCCCTTTCGACCCGACGACCTGTCAGCCCGACGAAAAAAATTTCCTCCGCGGCGGAATTGATCTGATTCGCAAGCTGGCAAAAAATTTCACGTACACGCGCGTGCTCAACATGAACAACACCATCATCGAGGTTTGAAGTGGTCGAAGTCTTTTTGATGAATTTGTCCGACCGATTGGACGTGCCCGTCGAAAAATTTTTGAACCTGTTCACCCCGCGCCGAAGAGAAAAAATTTTGCGCCAAAAATTTTTGTCGGACAGAAATCGAACGCTTTGGACGGAACTTTTGGTGCGCTCCGTCATCGCAGAAAAAATTTCTCGCCCGCTTGAAAAAATTTTTATCGAACGCGAAAAAAACGGCAAACCTCACGTCGTCGGCTGCAACTTGAAAATCAGTTTGGCTCACAGCGAAAATTGGGCGGCGTGCTCCGTCGGCGAAATTTCCAGCGGCGTCGACGTCGAAGAAAATTTTTCCGGCGCGCTCGATATCGCAAAAAATTTTTTTCCCGCGCGGGAGTATCGTGAACTTTTAAATCTTGACGGACGGGCGCGTGCTCAAAAATTTTTGTCTCTGTGGACGCTCAAAGAAAGTTTCGCGAAATTTTCCGGCCGCGACCTCGAAGACGCTTTGAAACTCGAAAATATCATCGGCAAAAATTTTTTCATCGGCTCGGCGGTCGTGGGCGTGTGTTCTCCGCCCGAAACTTTGCCCGAAAATTTTTCCGTTCGTCATCTCCCGCTGTAAAAAATTTTTCAAAATCGCTCGGCCGCCGTCGAGTTTTTTTTTCATATGTTATAATTGTACTTGTTACAGACAAAAATTTTGGGGAGATGAGTTCGATGCAAAATGCCGAAAGAAAAATTATAGAAACCATTGCGGGAAATTTTTATAACGGGATTCGCGACGATTTTATTGACACGAACAAAATTTTGCGGCTTTGCTCGGCTGATAAAAATATTTCGCTCGATTTGATCGCCGAAGTAATTCACAAAAAAGGTATAGAGTTCGGCGGGCGATTTTATTTCGTGACCGAAAATATTTCTTCAGGCGTTAAATGCTTCATCGACAAAATTTTGAAAAAGTTTTCAATCGTCTACTATTCTGCCGTTCATAAAAAGCACCCCGAAGTTTTTTTGCCGCTGAAAATTTTTTCGCCCGAACTTCTGAAAAAATTTTTGTGGAAGAGCGACACCGATCATTTTTATTTTTCGGAATTTTGTGCGGCGGACGGTTGGACTCGTCCGGAATATGAAATTTCAAAAATTTTCGCGGCGAAGAAAAAACCTTTGACGCTCAAAGATTTGCAAAGCATGTTGCCGTATATCCCGACCGAAAAAATTTCTGCGGTTCTTTCCGACACGAAAAAATATTTGGAGACGCGCGAGGGCTCGTTCGTCGCCGTTTCCGAAATTCAATTCGCCCGCGATGAAATTCTCGCCGCCAAAAGAAAAATTTTCGCGTGCATAAAAAAGAACGGATTCGCCACGCCCGACGATTTCACTTTGGCGGAAAATTTCGCGCTCAATCCCGAACTCGACGAAAAAATTTTGCGCAACATCATCTCCGAGAAATTTTTCTTCGACGACTTCACGATACGCAAAAATAAATTCTTCAAAAAAAATGCCGCCGCAGACAAAGCCGACGCCAAAGATTTGCTGAAAAATTTTATCGCCGCGAAAAACGAATTGACCGTCGAAAGACTTTTTGCCGAAGCGGAAACTTTCGAGCTCTCTCAAAGCGCCGCGATTTCTTTGGCCAATGAAAAAATGATTCGCGCCGAAAAAAATTTGTTCGTCAAAGACGCGCTGATAAATTTTGACGTCGCGGCCGTCGACGAGGCTTTGACTTCTTTTGTGCAAGGGAAAATTATTCCGCTGCGTGCCGTCACGAGTTTTACGGGTTTTCCGTCGGTGGCAGGCTGTTCGTGGAATTTGTTTCTGCTCGAAAGTTTTTTGCGCAAACACAGCCGCCGATACGTTTACGCTTCGCCCGCCGTCAACAACTCGAACCTCGGCGCGATTCATTCCAAGTCGCTGGAGTTTGATGATTATCTCGACGTTCAGGCCGCGGCCGTCGCTCAAGAAAAAATTCCGCTCGAAAAATCCGCCGTCGAAAATTTTTTGATCGACAGTGGTTTTCGTGCCAGACGCTTCGACAAAATCACCGAGCAGATTATCGTTCGCGCACAGGAAATTTTGACCCGCTGAAAAATCCACGCCGGTACGTCGAAAATTTGCCGCCGAGTGAAGGATTTGCCCGCGCCGCCGTCGAAAAAAATTCTGCGGACGTTTTGAAATTATTTGACCGTTAAGAGGTGGCGGCCTTGACATATGAGCCGAGCAAGTACATTGAATATTTTGAAGTGGACGAGGGCTATTATCCCGAAATCAACGAAAGCTCCATCAAAGATCCGAAAAACAAATGGCAAAACACTTTCCCACACAAAAATATCGTCGAGATGTTGAAAACGATTGAGCGGGCTCTTTCGCGTTCGGAGAAAAAAAGTTTGTGGGTGGAAGGAACCTACGGCACGGGCAAATCTCGGATTCTTTGGATGATGCAAAATCTTTTGTCGTGCCCCGAAAACGAATTCGATGCTTATTTTGACGAATACGACGGCCTGCGTGAGGAAATCGATTTGCGCGAAAGGCTCCGCGCCGCACGCAACGGAAAAATCGTCACGGCTGTCCGCTACGCCACGGGCGATATCACCTCGACGCAAAAATTGGTTTTCGCCGTCTTCGAGAGTTTGACTCGCGCGCTGAAAAATTCCGGCTGCAAATTCGACGGAGCAAAAACTCTCCGCGGAAAAATCGCCGGCTGGCTCGAATCCGACAAGGCAAACCTGGAGATGTTCCGCGCCAAAATCCGCAAGCCCGAATACAGAATGGCGGCAACTTTGGTGAACAGGTCGGCCGAAGAAATTATCGAGCGGCTCAAAAATCCTCAATCCGAAGTCTCGCAGCTCGTCGAAGAAATTTTGAAGCTCGGCGAACGCGAAGGTATCCGTGCCTTCAACATCGACATGCAGGATTTGCTCGAATGGATAACCGAAGTCCTCAACGAAAACAAATTGAAAGCGATTATTTTATTTTGGGACGAGTTCTCCAAGTTCTTTGGCAACAACCGCAACAACCTCGACGAATTCCAGCGGCTGGCCGAACTTTCAAACATCGCGCCGTTTTATCTCGTCATCGCTACGCACGAATCTCAAAGTTTGGCCGGCCAAGGCGACCGGACTTTCCGCTCGATTCAAGACAGATTCACGCACAAAGAAATTAAAATGCCCGACAACATCGCCCTCGAACTCATCGGCCACGCGCTCAAAATTAAAAAGATTGCTCAAGGTCGCTGGCAAGATTTTTTTGTCACGCTGAGGGAACGGACTGCCGCGCCGAGAAAAGTCGTCATGGATTTTGCCAAGGTTGCCGACGAAAAAATTTTGACGGATCTTTTGCCGATTCACCCGATGAGCGCAATTTTGCTCAAAAATCTCGCGACGTACTTTGCTTCCAACCAGCGCAGCGTTTTTAATTTCATCAAGAACACCGACCCGAACATAAAGGCCTTTCAAGATTTTATCGCGACGAAAAGCCCCGACGACGGCGACCTCTTGACGATTGATTATCTGTGGAATTTTTTTATGAAAGCGGCACGGACGAACACGGCGGCAACGTCGGGCGCATGAACTTGAAGCCGTCCATTCGCGCGATTCTCGATTCTTACTCGCTCAACAAAGAAAATTTAAATCGCGACGAGCAAACCGTTTTGAAGACGATTTTGCTTTTTCAGGCGATTGACCGGGAGACACGCCGCGGCGTCGATATTTTTCGCGCGACAGAAGAAAATTTGGAGCTGGCCTTCGCCGGTTCCGCCGATATGGAAAACGGACGCGCCGTCACAATCGCCAACGACTTGGTGCGGAAAAATATTCTCTTCAAAAAGCCCGGCAAGGTCGAAACTTTCGCGGCAATGGCTTTGGGCGGCGACTTCGCGGAAATCGAACAGCAAAAAGAAAACATCGTCAAAAACGTGCGGACGGCCGAGCTCGTAAGCAACGGAAAATTGCTCGACGTGATAAATTTGACCACCTCGCAAAAATATCGTTACGATTTGCGCCCCGCCACCGCCGATAATTTCACGTTGACGGTAAAACGAATCGCTGACGAAGAAGATACTTACAAAATTAAAGCCGTCGTCTGCTTCGCGCGAAACGAAGACGAGCAAACAAAAATTTATAAGCTCCTCGGCGACGCCGTGCGCGACAAACGTTATCACAAAATTGTTTTCATCGACGCCTCGTTCAATCTGATCGGCCGCGAAGTTTTCACGCGCTGGGTCGAAAATTCCGCTAACGAAAAATATTGGCGAGCCACGCAACCCGATTCCGCCAACCAATACAAAAATAACGCCGACGATTGCCTGAAGGAATGGTTCAATTCTTTCGAGACGGGCTCTTTCGTCTATTATCCCGCGACAAAAAATCCCGACGACGAGCGCAGAAAAATTTCTTGCCAAAATGCCGACAGAATCACCGAGGAACTCCAAGACAATGTGCGCCGAATTTTTCCTTACTCCTTCGACGACGCAAAAATTGTCGACACGATTTTTCAGCCCGGACCTTTGAAGAAACTCGCAAAAGCCGGCATCGAGCAGACCGAATATTCCATGCTCAAAAAGAAAGTTGCAAAAATTATTTTGGGCGACCTGTGGCAGATGTCAGGCCGATATTGGGAAATTTATCCCGACTTAAACATCTCGCGCTTGAAAATCGAATTGGACGCGCTGATTAAAAATGAGCTTGAAAAAAACGCGCACATCTCCTTCGACAAAATTTTTTCTTTCCTGCTGGAGCGTGGCTTCATGCCGCTGAACGTCTACGCTTTTTTGACGGGCTTCCTGATGAAAGAATACGTCGGCGAGCCTTACCGTTTCAGCGCGGGTCTCGACAGAAATTTGGGCGGCGCACTCACCGTTCAAAAATTGGCCGAATGCATCGGCGACACAATCAAGCAGACCGTCACTCCCGCGAAAAATTATCGCTCAAAATTTTTGGAAATCATGTCGCAAAATCAGCGACAGTTCATGTTGTTCGCCTCCAAAATTTTTGACGTTAAGGAAGATGTCTCCGTCGAACAGAGCGCGCAAAAACTCCGCTTGAAGCTGAAAAATTTGGGCTATCCTTTTTGGTGCTACGTCGAGGCCGCCGCGGACGATTACAAAAAATTTTTGAGTCGGCTGGCGGATATCGCAAACACGAACAAGGAAAGCGTCCCGGCTTTGGCCGAGCAGGTCGGTCAATTTTTGTCCGAAAACCCCGCGACCGTTCGCGATATGAAATTTTTCCTCACCGAACAAAAAGGCCGCGAAATTTTTACCGACTTCCTGAAAAATTTTGGCGGCGGAATAATTTTTGTTTTGGCGGAAAAAATCAGGCTCGAAGATCCCGTCGGGTTGTGTCAAAAGCGTTTGACTTCCGGCGACGGAATTTGGTTGCGCGACAAACAGACCGCGACCGACGATTTGAAAAAATTGATCGTCGATCTCAAAATCATTCTCGAAAGCCAAAAGTTCGGGCTCGATTGCAAATCTCTCAACGCTTGCGTGGAAAGTTGGAAAAAATGGATCGATTTCAATTTGAAAATCCCCGCGGACACCCTCGGCGATTATTATCCCGAACTGAAAAATTTTTTGTCGCTCCTGAAGGATCTTTGCGAACGCGGCGAAATTCCTCAAAGCAAGCGCGAAGATTTTTTGCGCCAACTCGTCGACAACATCGGGCTCATCTGCGAGGTCATTTCCGACCCGATAAAAATTTTGCGCGAAAAATATTCTTATCCGCTCGAAGGCCTCAACGAAGAAGAAATCAAAAATTTGTACTCTTCGTTGCCGAAAACCGCGTTCACTTTTTCCAACGCAGATTTCCACAAATATATTTCTGCCGCGGCAAAAAAAATACAAGGCGTCCAGCTGAAAAACAAACTCTCGGCTCTGTGGCGAAAAATTTCAAAAAGCAAATCGCCGCGCGACTGGTCGAAGGAGCACCGCACGCCGATTTTGGCTTTGGTTCCGCAAAACGAGCAATCAGTCGCAGAAAAAATTTTCGAGACAATCATGACGCCTTCGTCGGAAACGGATTTAAACAAAGCGATTGAATATCTCGAAAAAAATCCGCCGTATTTGGCCGCGCTCAATGACGACAAAAAAATTGAGGAGGCTTTCCGCGCCGCAATCCTCGACGATAATGCTCGCGTCTTGTTGAAGGACAACGACGAAATTCGCGACGAGATCGAATCAAAAATTCAAGACGACGCTTACGACTGGCATTACAACGACTGCGTGAAAAACATTGTTGAAAAATTTGTCGAGAATAAATATTTCACGAGCGAAACTCACGACAGATTGACCGCGCGCGTCGAACAGATGCCCGCCGAAGACGCAAAAAAACTTTTGATTGAATTGCTCGACAAAAATTACGAAGTCGGCTTGAAACTTTTGAAGGAGCTTTGAACATGGAAAATTTGACCGTCGCGGCCGCCGCAGAAAAAATTCGCACCTATTTGAAGCGGGACACTTTGCGCCCGTATTTTGTTGTCGCGGACGGCGCGGCGGAGACCGATGACTTCAAAAAAATTTTCGGCGGGCTCGAAAAAATTTACGTCTCGGATTTTTGCGCGGGCGATTTTCCACTCGACACGGATTTATTTATCGAAAAACTCAACGGCCTGAAAAACGACGCGCTTTGTTTCGGGCTGGGCGAATATATTTTTTTCACGGGGCAGGAAGATGTTTTGCGCTCGTTGCAGGACAGAATTTTCACGCGCAAAATTATTTTTTTCTGCCGCGGCATTTCAAATTTGCTCGAACGCCTGGCCGATGAAGATTTTAAATTCCGCACGAACCAACTTTGCCACGTCGTCGGCCGAGATAATTTTTCCGCCGTGAAATTCAACCCGAACATAAAAATTCCGACGGACGCAAAAAATTTTTCCGAACTTTTGCAGCTGGCTGAGGCCGGAAAACAAAAAATCACCGTGCAGACAGATTTGCCGCTGGTGAACGTACGCGAGATCAAAAATTTTTACGACGCGATAAAAAATTTGGAGCCGAACTTTTCCGCGCCGCCCGAAGCTCTCGACGACGCTAAATGGCGCGAATATTTTTCCGACGACACCTGCGACGGTTATCCGCCCGATCATTGGCGCACCTTCGCCGCCGGTTTCAAAAATAAAATCGCCGACCCGTATCTGAAATTCGTTTTCGCCCGTTCAAAAAATTTCGAGGCGTACAAAAAAAATTTGTTCTTCGCGCTCCTCGACGTCGACGAAAAAATTTTCGAGAAATTTTACGCGCTGAGGAAGGCCGCAATAAAAAATTTTTCCTCGCCGCACCTTTTCGAGTTCATTGAGCACTTGAAAAATTTTCCCGACGACGCTAAATTTTTGACCGACAACACAGCCGCCGAACGCCGCGCGATGATTGAGGCCGTGCAAGGCAAAGAAAAAATTTCCGACGCACTGCTGAAAAATTTTCCCGCGCTGAAAGATTATCTGACCGATTACGATTTCGAAGACGCACTGCTCACGAAATATTTTCGCCGCTACAAAAAAATCAAGCTGACCAACATCGACGACGAAGATTTTAAAAATTTCGTGCGGGAGCCGTCGACGCGAAAAATTTACAACCGATTCGAGACGCGGCAAACTCTTTTGGACAGGGCGGACAAAAATTCTGCGTTGTATTGGTCGGACGCGCTCGGTGTCGAATTTTTGGGCTTCATTCAGGCGCGGGCAAATCGGCTCGGACTTTGTACGACGATTCAAGTTGCTCGTGCGGAGTTGCCGACTTTGACTTCCGTGAACAAAAATTTTTTCGACGAGTGGCGCGGCTCAAAGTTCAAAAAAAATCCTCAGCCCGACGAGATAAAACATTCCCCCGAAAAATTTTCGCCCGACGGAAAATGTTCTGCACCGACTTACATCGACGATGAACTTTTAAGCGTCGACAAAATTTTGGAAGAAATTCAAAACGCTTTGACGAGCGAACGCGCCGAAAAAATTATTTTGACTTCAGACCACGGAGCAAGCCGCCCGGCCGTGATGTTCGGGCGCGAAAATATTTTCAAGATGACTTGCGCGGGCGAACACGGCGGACGGTGCTGCCCGAAAAATTTTCTCGATGAGAAACCGCCCGGCGCGACCGAAGAAAACGGCTGGTGGGTTCTGGCCAATTACGACAGATTCGCGGGCAGTCGGCTGGCTACGGTCGAAGTTCACGGCGGCGCAACTTTAGAAGAAGTTTTGGTGCCCGTCATCGAATTTCAAATTTCACGGTAACTCATTTGGCAAAAAAAAAGCCCCGACGTTTTGTCGAGGCCGGGAGTCTTGTAAAATTTTTTAAATTTGGAAGGGTTTGGGATCGACGTTGTGATATCCGGCGCGGTGGAGAGCAACTTCAATCGCATGGTTGCGGGTGGTCGGTTGTCCGTCGATTGAGTAGCTGCTCGCGCCGAAGTCGTTGTACTTGACTTGAATTCCGAGCTTGCCGTAAAGCGCAGTGATTTTTGCCGCAATTCCGTTGACGTTCTTGTTTGTGATCTCTTCGAGGTCGTAAGCTGGAAAACGATTGCCCATCGTGTTGAACAGCTGCGAGTCGAGAGCCAGTTCGTCGCGGTTGCCGCCTGCGATACCTTCGAGTTCCTCTTCACTCAAGATTTCGTCTTTCAAAATTTCGTTTGTCATGTTAATCAATCTCCTTTGAATTTTTTGTTTGTGATTTTTTCTTTCTGCACCTTATACGTTGCGCGGAAAAATTTGTTACCTGCAGTTGATTAAGCTTCGATTAAAAAAAATTCCCGCCGAAACCGACGGGGATTTTTTATTTCGTCCAACGCTTGCGATATTCTTTGGGCGTCATCTCCATAAAATCTTTGAAGACGTTCTGGAAATAATTCGAGTTGTTGTAGCCCACGCTCAGCGCAATTCGCGTGACGGTCATGTCCGTGTTGATCAAAAGATTTTGCGCCTCGCCGATTCTTCGGAGCGCGACGTAACGCATGGGCGAGATCCCGATTTCCGCCTTGAAAATTTTGGCCAGCTTGTAGACGTCGGAGCCAACGCCTTGCGCGATGTCTTCCAGCTTGATGTTTTCGGTGTAGTGCTCGTCGATGAAATTTTTTGCCAGTCGCGTGACCGACGGAATTTTTTCTCGACGCGGCAGCCCGTGACTTTTGAGCAGCGAACAAATTTTCGCAACGAGTGCCAACGCCAAAAGATTTGCAACTTCCGCGCCGCTCGGTCGATAGCTTTCGCGTTCAATCGCTCGAAAAATATTTAGCAACTCGTCAAAATATTCTCCGCTCGGCAAAATCGGCGAGAGGTCGTCGGGCAAAATTTTATTCACGGAAAGATTTGCGAGTTTCAAATTGCTCAGCGCGACGCAATAGGTCGAAAGGTCGTTGCCGCTACCGCCGAACTCGTCGTGGACTGTGCCGCTGTTGTAAAGAATCAAGTCGCCCTTTTTTGCGGTGTAACGTTCGCCGTCGATGATGAAAATTCCCGCGCCGTCGTCGACGATTAAAATTTCGGCCAGATTTTTGTGCTCGTGCATGCTTCGCGGCATTGTCGTCACGTCCGCCCCGACGTTGCAGATGTATTCGAGCCGCGGCGCGTGACCTTTGGCGAAAACCGATTTGTAATTCCGCTCAACAAAATATTGCAGCAAAGTCATCATCTCCTTGTGAACGGAAAAAAACGGCGCAGTTAAACTCAGAAGTCGATGCGCCGTTTTTGTTTGTCATTGAAAAATTTTTAGATGTGAGCTTTTTCGCGGATATATTTGCGGGCTTTGAGCGCGTATTCGAACGGATTGGCCTTGGCGGGATCTTGCTCGGCCTCGACGATATACCAGCCGTCATAATCGCTGGCGTTGACGATATCGAAAATCGGCTCGAAGTCAACGTCGCCGTCGCCGGGAACGGTGAACATGCCCGCGCGCACGCCGTCGAGGAAGCACATGTTTTCCGCTTTGACTTTGTTGCGAATTTTCATGCGTACATCTTTGAGGTGGATGTGACGAATGCGCGGCAAATATTTTTTGAGAATCGCTAGGTAATCTTCACCGGAGCAAACGAGGTGGCCGGTGTCGTAGAGGAGCCAAACGAGTTTGGGGTCGGTCTCGGCCATGAGGCGATCGATTTCTTCCGTCGTCTGCACGCCCGTTCCCATGTGATGATGATACGTCATGGTCAGGCCGATTTTTTTTGCGACGGCTCCAAGCTTGTTCAAACCTTCCGTCAAAAGTTTCCATTGCTCCTCGGTGTTGTAAGGTTTGTCCGCGAAAACCGCCTTGTCGAACTTGCCTTGAATGCTGTTGCCTTGTTCGGCGACGTTGCAGAATTTCGCGCCCATGGTGTGGAGAAATTCGCAGTGCGCGATGAAATCTTTTTCGACTTGCTCATAAGGTTGCGTGAGCAGGAAGGAGCTGAACCACGCGCTGGCAATCGACATGCCGCGAAGATCGAGAGCTTTTTTCAGGACGTTGGTGTTTTTGGGATATTTTCCGCCGACTTCGCAGCCTGTGAAGCCCGCCAACGCCATCTCACTGACGCATTGTTCAAAAGTGTTTTCCTTGCCGAGGTCGGGCATGTCGTCGTTCGTCCAAGCAATCGGCGCAATGCCCAATTTAATCTTAGCCATTCAAAACCCTCCCAAAAAATTTTTTGCTGCAAATTAATTCTTGTCGTAATTGCGGAAGTCGCGTTCGATTTGCTCAAGGGAACGGCCGCGAGTTTCAGGCACGAACTTGATAACGAACAGCAAGCCCAAAAGTCCGATGCCCGCGAAGATGAAGAACGTTGCCGACAAGCCGAAGCTGAAGAGCAGTTGCGGGAAGAAGAATCCGATAAAGAAGTTAGTCACCCACAAGCACAAGACCGCGCAACCCATGCCCATGCCGCGAAGTCTCACGGGGAACAGCTCCGAGAGCAAAAGCCACGTGACCGGCGACAAAAATCCTTGCTGGAAGAAAAGGAACGTAACCGTTAAGCACAGCACGACGTAAGGCAGACTTGACGAGCCTTCAAGAGCATTCGACGCGATACCGATTGCGCACAGGCAAGCCATCGTTCCGATTTGCCCCGTCATAATCAGCGGGCGACGACCGTGACGACCCATCATCCAAATTCCGAAGAACGTCGCGCTGACCGAGATGACACCGTTGGCGATGTTACCAATCAACGCCGCCTGAGTGGAGAAGCCCGCTTCCGTCAAAATCTGCGTGCCGTAATACATAATCGAGTTGACGCCGGAAATTTGCTGGCAGATTGCAACGCCCATGGCGATGAAGACAATGCGGCGAACCCACGGCACCGCGAGGTCGGAGTAAGTTGCTTGCTGAACGCTGCTTTCGAGCGCGATTGTCTCTTTGATTTCGTCGAGCTCTTTTTGCGCGCGTTTCTCTTCACGAATCTTTTTGAGAACGTCGAGAGCTTCACTGACACGACCTTGGACAATCAACCAACGCGGAGATTCGGGGACGCTCAACATGCCGAGCCACAGGACGATTGCCGGCGTCGAAGCGATTGCCAACATGTAACGCCAGATGCCGCCCGTCGAACCGAACGTGACACCCATCGCCGCGTTGACGACGAA
>CAMNFC010000017.1 GCA_946536925.1 uncultured Selenomonadales bacterium
AAGACTTTGAGGCAATTTAGGACGCAAGAAGACATTATCTGTGCAGTCGATAACATCATGATTGAAATAAAAAAACTTCTGAGGAGATTTGTTTATGGATAAAAATTTTTTGAAAGACTTCCCGATTTTGCGCAACACGATGAACAATCGCCCGCTTGCATATCTCGACAACAGCGCGACGACTCAAAAACCCGAAAGCGTCGTGCGCTCCATTTGCGGCTACTACGGCGGTTGCAACGCAAATCCTCATCGCGGCGTTTACGAGCTGAGCGTCAGGGCTACAAAAGTTTATGAGGACGCGCGGAAAAAAGTTGCAAAATTTCTCAACGCAAATCCGCGAGAAATTATTTTTACGAAGAACGCGACCGAATCTTTAAATCTCGTCGCTTACAGCTTCGGGCTGAACAATTTGCACGTCGGCGACGAAATTTTAATCACGATAGCCGAGCACCACTCAAATCTTGTGCCGTGGCAAAGGGTTGCTCGTGCGACGGGCGCGACGCTCAATTACATTTACCTTTCGGCGGACGGAAATCTTTCGGTCAAAGAGATTGAAAAAAAACTCACGCGCCGCACAAAAATTTTGGCCGTCACACAAATTTCAAACGTGCTCGGCCTCGTCAACGACGTGAAAACTTTGGCGGCCTCCGCTCACGAGGTCGGAGCTGTCGTCGTGGTCGACGGTGCGCAATCCGTGCCGCACATCGCCGTTGACGTTCAAGACTTGGACGCGGATTTTTTGGTTTTCTCCGGCCACAAAATGCTTGCGCCAATGGGAATCGGCGTTCTCTTCGGCAAGAAAAAAATTTTGGAGGAAATGCCTCCGTTTCTTTTCGGCGGCGATATGATCGAATACGTCGAGGAGCAAACGACAACTTTTGCCGAACTGCCGCAAAAATTTGAGGCGGGCACGCAAAACGTCGGAGGCGCGGCGGGTTTGAGCGCGGCGATTGATTATTTGCGCGGCGTCGGCTTCGCGGAGATTGAACGCATTGAAAAAGATCTGGCGACGTTTGCCGTTGCCGAGCTGAAAAAAATTCCTTACGTCGAACTTTACGGTTGCGAGGCGGAAAATAAAATCGGGATCATCGCCTTCAACGTGCGCGGCGTTCATCCTCACGACGTGGCCACGATTTTGGACGCGGAAGGCGTGGCGATTCGTGCCGGTCATCATTGTGCTCAGCCGCTGATGAAATTCCTCGGACAAAACGCAACCTGCCGCGCGAGCTTTTATTTTTACAACACGCGCCGCGATGTCGAACGACTCATCGAATCAATTCAAAAAGTCAGAGGTGTCATGCATCTTGCTTGAAAATATTTACACGGAACTTATCGCCGAACACAGCCGCTCAACACAAAATCGCCGGGCTTTGACGGACGCAACGATTAAAGAGCGCGGGCACAATCCCAGCTGCGGCGACGAAATTTTTTTGGAGCTGAAAATTTCCGACGGCGTGATTTCGGACGCGGCTTTCGGCGGAACGGGTTGCGCCATCTCTCAGGCTTCGACAGACATGATGATCGAGCTCATGCGCGGAAAAAAAATCGACGAGGCAAAACGCTTGGCCGAACTTTTTATCAAGATGATTCAGGGCGAAACTCTCGACGACGACGAACTTGAGCAGCTCGACGAGGCGGCCGCGCTGAAAAATATTTCGACGATGCCCGCCCGCGTCAAATGCGCCACGTTGCCCTGGCACACACTCGACACGGCCATTGAAAATTTCGGCGGTGATAAACTTGCTCGATAAACTTCGGAAGGTCGAAGAACATTTTTTGGAAATCGAATCGCGCCTGAGCGACCCGTCGGTCATCGCGGATGTGGAAAAATTCACGGCACTCACCCGCGAACACGCAGCCTTGGAACCGCTCGCGAAAAAAATTTCCGCCTACGAAAAAATTCTCCGCCAGATTGACGAGGACAAAAATTTATTGGAGACATCGGCCGACGAGGATTTAAAAATTTTAGCGGAAGAAGAACTCCGCGAACTTTTGAAAAAAAAATCCGCGCTCGACGAGGAACTGCCGGTTTTGCTTCTGCCAAAAGACCCCAACGACAATAAAAATGTCATCATGGAAATTCGCGGCGGCGTCGGCGGAGATGAGGCTGCACTTTTCGTCAGCGAACTTTTCAGGATGTACACGCGCTACGCCGAGCGGCAAGGCTGGCACGTCGAAATACTTTACGCCAACTCCACGACGATTGGCGGCTTCAAAGAAATTTCTTTCACGGTGGAAGGTGCGGGCGCGTTCAGCAAATTGAAATACGAGAGCGGGATTCATCGTGTGCAACGGGTGCCCGTGACGGAGAGCGGCGGCCGAATTCACACCAGCGCGGTCACCGTGGCCGTCATGCCCGAAGCCGATCAAGTTGAAGTCGAAATCAATCCCGCGGACTTGAGGATCGACACGTATTGCGCGAGCGGTGCCGGCGGCCAATACGTCAACCGAACCGAAACCGCCATTCGAATCACGCACATTCCAACCGGCATCGTCGTTCAGTGCCAGGACGAAAAATCTCAGCTCAAAAACAAAGAAAAAGCCCTGCGCGTCTTGCGTGCCCGCGTGAAAGATTTGGCCGTGCGCGAACAAAACGCTTCAATCGCCGCGGACAGAAAAAGCAAAGTCGGTTCGGGCGACAGGAGCGAAAAAATTCGCACGTACAATTTTCCTCAAAGCCGCGTGACCGATCATCGAATCAAGCTGACGCTTTACAAGCTCGAAGAAATTTTGAACGGCGAACTCGACGAATTTATTTCCGCGCTTATCACCGCCGACCAAACAAAAAAATTATCCGCCGCCTGAAAAAAAAACGACTCACTCCGAACAGAGCGAGCCGATTTTTTTTGACGAAAAATTTTTCTTCAGAAGATCGAACGATAAATTTCAGCGATTTGATCTTTCGTCACGTCGCGGGGATTGCCGGGCGTGCAGGCGTCGGCCAGAGCAGAAGCTGCCAAAAAGTCAATGTCTTCCTCCTTGACGCCGAGCTCGGAAAGTTTTGTCGGGATTCCGACGTCCGCGCTGAGTTTTGCGACGGCCTCAATCGCCGCGGCACGATATTCTTCTTGCGTCATGTTGTCGACGCCGGCCACGCCCATAGCGCGAGCAATTTCTCTGTAACGTTCGCCGGTTGCGGGTGCGTTGAATTTCAGAACGGGCGCGAGCAAAATTGCGCAAGCCGTGCCGTGGGGAATGTCATAAACCGCGCTGAGAGGATGAGCCATCGAGTGGTCGATACCCAAGCCGACGTTGGAGAAGCCCATGCCCGCGATATATTGACCGAGAGCCATTTGTTCGCGGCCGACGGGATCGCCTTTGACGGAGCGGCGAAGATTTTTGGAAATAATTTCAATCGCCTTGAGGTGAACCATGTCCGTCAGTTCCCAGGCGGCTTTGGTGATGTAACCTTCAATCGCGTGAACGAGAGCGTCCATTCCCGTTGCCGCGCAGAGTTTGGCGGGCATCGAGGCGCACATTTCCGAATCGACGACGGCCACGACGGGAATATCTTTCGGGTCGACGCAAACGAACTTGCGATTTTTTTCAACGTCGGTGATGACATAATTGATCGTGACTTCGGCGGCCGTGCCCGAGGTCGTCGAGACCGCGATTATCGGCAAGCATTTGTTTTTCGTCGGCGCGACACCTTCCAAACTTCTCACGTCTGCAAATTCCGGGTTGGTCATGATGATGGCAATGGCTTTGCTCGTGTCGATGGCCGAACCGCCGCCGACCGCAACGATGATGTCCGCGCCGCACTTTTTGCAGAAGGCCACGCCCGTCTGAACGTTTTCAATCGTCGGGTTGGCTTTGATGTTGTCGTAAATCTCGAAGTCGACGCCCGAAGCCGCCAAAAGTTCCGTGACCTTCGTGGCGACTTTGAACTTGAGCAGATCTTTGTCCGTGACGAGCATAACTTTTTTGCAGCCGCGATTTTTGATTTCGACGGGAATTTCTTTGATCGCGCCCGGCCCGAAGTACGACGTCTCGTTCAAAATAATTCTGTTGACCATGTCAATTCCTCCCAATAAAATGCACATAAACTTCAAGCATGATATCATAAGCCGCCGCGACTTACAACGGCGGAAAAAAATTTTTGAAGGAGCCGAAATGATTTACGTTCACATTCCTTTTTGTCGGAGCAAATGCAATTATTGCGCGTTCAACTCAAAGGTCGGCGGCGCGGACGAAAAAAATTTTTATGTCGACGCTTTGATTGACGAAATAAATTTTCGCGGAGATTTTTCTGCGGCCGAGACGATTTATTTTGGCGGAGGAACTCCAACGACTTTGACGCTCGCTCAGCTGGAAAAAATTTTGCGGGCGATTGAAAAAAATTTTTCCGTCGACAAGCGCGCAGAAATTTCTGTCGAGGCGAACCCCGGCACCGTCGACGAAAATTTTTTGCGCGGCCTGAAATTTTTGGGCTTCAATCGATTGAGTTTGGGCGTTCAAAGTTTCGACGACGAGCTTTTAAAAATTTTGGGCAGGATTCACGACTCGTGCACGGCCAAAGAAAATATTCTCCTCGCGAAAAAATTTTTCTCAAACGTCAGCGTCGACTTGATGTACGGGCTTCCGAATCAAACTTTGGAAAAACTCCGCCGCGACGTCGAGGCTCTGAAAAATTTTGACGTTGAGCACGTTTCGATTTACGGCTTGGAGATTGAAGACGGCACGAAATTTTTTCAGCTCGCCCGCGCAGGGAAATTGAACTTGCCCGAAGAAAATCTTTGCGCCGACATGTACGACTTCATCACGCAAAATTTGCCCGCGCTCGGATTCAAACGTTACGAAGTGAGCAACTTCGCGAAAGAAAATTTTTTCAGCCGCCACAATCTCGGATATTGGACGGGGAAAAAATATTTCGGCTTCGGTGCGGGCGCACACAGTTTCGACGGGAAGTTGAGGACTTCAAACGTTCGCGACGTGAAAATTTACATCGAGAAAAAAATTTCCGTCGTCGAAGAGGTCGTCACGCCGCAAGCCGCCATGGAAGAATTTTGTTTCCTCGGGCTGCGCGTGGTCGAAGGAATTTCTGCGCGGACTTTTGAAAAAAATTTCGGCAAAAAAATTTTTGACGTGTTCGGCTCGGCCATCGAAAAAAATCTTCGGCGCGGTTTGCTTGAAGTCGACGGCGACAAAATTTTTTTGACGGAACGCGGAATGAGTTTGGGCAACGAAGTCTTCGCGGATTTTTTGCTTTGAAAGGATTTTGCCATGAAAATTTTTTTTGCGACGCTCGCGCTGATTTTTTTCGCCGCGACGACTGCCGACGCCGCGATTTATCGGCAGGGAATAATTTATGTGATTTATGACGAGGCTGGCGCGCGCTCCGTCACGGACAAGACCGACAAAAATTTAAACGGCGTGCCCGACGTTATCGAAGACATCGCCACGCAAACCAACGCCGCCCGCGAACTTTTCCTCGGCCTGGGATTTATCGACCCGCTCGTCGCCGCGCGGAAGCTCAACGTCACGTCGATTGAAATTTTTATCGAGTCGAAAGAAAAGTTGAAGGTCAACGGCAAAGCGACAAACGTCGTGAGAAAAAAATCTTTGCACGACCCGCTCGAAAGTTCCTTGCAAATAAAAATCGCAAACACGCTCGACCCGCGCAAGAGTTCGACGCCCACGCACGAATATTTTCACATGATTCAGTTCGGCTCAACTTTTTTCCGCAACGTTTGGTACGCCGAGGGCATGGCGCGTTGGTCGCAGGACGCCGTGGACAAAACGATTTATCCCGACGGCTCGGACATCCATTTCAAACTTCAGAGCAAAGCCGCCGCCGAAAAAATTTTCAAGGGCAAATACGACACGGCAAATTTTTTGTGGTTCCCCCTGGCCGTGAACAAGCGCGACAAAATTATTTTGCCGGCCGCGCTGATTGAAAAATACAAATACGTCGACGGCTCGCCCGTGTTCAAAGACAATATTTTTTTCGGCGCGAACGTCATGCTCAAAGTTTTGCGTGTCATGAAGTCGAAAGAAGATCTCGCGGCGGAAAAATTCGGCGGGAAAAAAATTTGGCGCAAAAAAGGTTTGAGCTCCGAAAAAAACAACGAAATTATTTTGGATTGCGTCAGAGAGGTTTATCATGAAAAATTTTAAGACGGTGGCGGCCGGAGAAATTTTTTCCGCGTCCTACGAGGTGAACAAGTCAAAATTTTTTTCGCACGTCATGCACGTCGACAGCGAAGAGGCCGCACGAGATTTCCTGCTCAAGATTCGGAAAAAATTTTTCGACGCGACGCACAACTGCTCTGCCTGGATCATCGGTGAGCGCGGCGACAAACAAAAATCCAACGACGACGGCGAACCCGGCGGCACGGCCGGCAATCCGATTCTCGAAGCGATAAAAAAAAATGAGCTGACAAATTGCGCGGCGGTCGTCACCAGATATTTCGGTGGAATAAAACTCGGCGCGGGCGGTCTCATTCGCGCGTACTCTCACACGGCCGCACTTGGCATCGCCGCCGCAAAAATCGTGCAGATGACGACGTTCAAAAAAATTTCTCTCACGCTCGAATATAATTTTTTGGCGACGGTCGAAAATTTCTTGCGAAACAAAAAAATCCGCGTCGAGAAAAACGATTACGCGGACGTCGTGACGATTGAAATTTTGCTTGAGCCCGAAGCCGTCGAAAATTTTTTGGTCGCGCTCAACGATTTGACCGCCGCAAATTTTTTGCACGAAGACCTGGGAGAAATTTTAATCCCCGTGGAAGTCGCCGCCGATTGAACGCTTTACTTTTCCCCGTGCGCATTGTATAATCGCAAAGATTTTTATGGTTGCCAATTTTTTATTTTTAATGGAGGTTTTTGCGTGTCTAACCTTACTCCTCGTCAAATCGTTGAACAACTCGATAACTTCATCGTCGGACAAGAAGACGCTAAAAAATCCGTTGCCATCGCGCTGAGAAATCGCTGGCGCAGCCACAAATTGCCTGACGAAATCCGCGACGACGTTATCCCGAAAAATATTTTGATGATCGGCTCGACGGGCGTTGGCAAAACGGAAATCGCCCGCCGCCTGGCCAAACTCGTTCAAGCTCCGTTCATAAAAGTCGAAGCGACGAAATTCACCGAGGTCGGTTACGTCGGCCGTGACGTCGAATCGATTATCCGCGATCTTGTTCAAGTGGCCGTGCGCATGGTTCGCAAGCAGAAGACAGAAGAAGTAAAAGATAAGGCCGCCCAAAACGCCGTGGAACGTTTGCTCGATGTCCTGGTGCCGGAGCCGAAGCGTTCGCAAAATCCGCTGGGAAAACTTTTCGGGAACACGGAAACCGATGCGCCCGAAAAAATCGACGAGACAAAAAAACCCGGCCGCGAATTCGTCCGCAAACGCCTGGAAGCCGGTAAGCTCGAAGATCAAGTCATCGAATTGGAAGTTGCCGATCACGCAAAGCCGATGGTCGGGATGTTCTCCGGCTCAAGTTTGGAAGGCATGGGCGACAATCTTCAAGACATGGTCAGCTCCCTCATGCCCAAACGCATGCGCAAACGCAAAGTCACCGTGGCCGTCGCCCGAAAAATTTTGGAGCAGGAAGAAGCCGAAAAATTAATCGACATGGAAGAAGTTTCCGAGGCCGCCGTCGAATTGGCCGAACGCAGCGGAATTGTTTTCCTCGACGAGCTCGACAAAGTCGCCGTGAAAGGTTCGAGCTCCGGCCCGGACGTCAGCCGCGAAGGTGTGCAACGCGACATCCTGCCCATCGTCGAAGGCTCAACCGTCATGACAAAGTACGGCCCCGTGAAAACCGATCACATCTTGTTTATCGCGGCGGGCGCGTTCCACATGGCCAAGCCGTCAGATTTGATCCCCGAACTTCAAGGGCGTTTCCCAATTCGCGTCGAGCTGAAATCTTTGCTCAAGGCCGACTTTGAAAAAATTTTGACCGAGCCGAAAAACGCGCTCATCAAACAGTACAAAGAACTTTTGCAGACGGAAGGTCTCGCGATTGACTTCAAAGACGAAGCCATCGAAAGAATCGCCGAGCTGGCCGAAGTCGTCAACGAACAGTCCGAAGATATCGGCGCGCGCAGACTTCACACCTTGCTGGAAAAATTGTTGGAGGAAGTTTCATTCGAGGCACCCGACATGGTCGCCGACGGCAAGACCGAAGTTTCAATCGACGCGGCCTTCGTCGACGAACGCCTCAAAGACATCGCCAAGAACAGAGATCTTTCGCAGTTCATTTTATAAAAAAAATTTGCCGGTCACGAGAAATTTCGCGGCCGACATTTTTTTTTTTGCGATTAAAAAATTCCGTAAAGATTTTTGGCGTTGGCGGCGGTGTAAGCGGCGACTTCTTCCAAAGTTTCTCCGCGAATTTCCGCCAATTTTTTTGCGACCTCCACGACAAAGGCCGGCTCGTTTCTTTTTCCGCGGTGAGGCACGGGCGCAAGATACGGCGCGTCGGTTTCGATCAAAATCATGTCGCGCGGCGCGGACAAAAAAATTTCGGGCAACTTCGCGGAATTTTTAAAAGTCAGCGGGCCGTCGACGCCGATCATCCAGCCGAGCTTGAAAATTTCCCGCGCGATCTCCAAGCTGCCCGAATAACAGTGCAAAACCCCGCGAAGATTTTTTCCTTCCGCCCGCAAAATTTTCAACGTGTCGCCGTGAGCCTCGCGGTCGTGGACGCAAACGGGCAAATTCATCTGCCGCGCAAGGTCAAGCTGCTCGATAAAAATTTTTTGCTGGCGAAGTCGACGCTCGGAATCTTTTTCCCAATGATAATCCAAACCGATTTCCCCGACGGTCAAAACTTTTTTTTCGGCGGCCAGGGCGGAAAGTCGCGTGCAAGTTTTTTCGTCGAAGCAGTCGATCTCTTCGGGGTGAATGCCGACGCCCGCGAACAGTTCCGAAAAATTTTTCGCGAGCTCAACGACGGCGACCGAACTTTCAAACGTGCTCCCGAAATTTATAATCCGCTCGACGCCCGCGACTTTTGCGCGGCTCAAAACTTCGGCACGGTCGGCAGAAAAATTTTCGTTTTCCAGGTGGCAGTGCGTATCGATAAACATCAAAGCTCCTCCAAAACTTCAAAGCCGGCGATAATTTCTTGCGGCGTGATTTGCGTTATGCAGTGCGGGCGGTCGGCGTGACACCAGCCGTGAGTCGGTTCGAGCTTGGCGCACTCTTCGAGCTGATGATCGGGTTGCAAGATGACGGCTTTCGTTTGCCACGGCGGAAAGCGTTGAACTTCGCTGTAAAATCCCGGCTGATAATCTTGTTTGTCCGCCGCCTCACGAATGAGCGCGAGCACGGGGATTTGAGCGGCCGCCGCCATGTGCATGACGCCCGTGCCGTTGCCCAGATAAAAATCCGTTTGGCTGACGACGGCCTCGGTTTCGCGCAAAGTCGTTTGGCCGACGAGATTCAAAACTTTTCCGTGCGGAAGATTTTTTTCGAGGAAGCTCGCGTCTTCGAGCTCCGATTGTCCGCCGACGATGACGAACGCCAAATTTTTTTTCGCAAGTTCTTTAAGCGCGACCAAATATTTTTCGACGGGGTAACGTCTCCTGGGATCGCCCGCGCCGATTGCCAGCAAAACTTTTTTTGTCGTCGACGGAATATTTTTCAAAAGCTCGCGTGCGCGAAGAAAATCCGCCGCGCCGAAAAAAATTTCCGTGTGCGTTTGATTGACCGCGAGCCCGACCGCCTCCAACAGATAAAAAGTTTTTTCGACGTCCGCAACTTTACTGCGCGGCGTCAAAATATTTTTCGTCAACAAAATTTTATTCAGGGCTGCTTCTGCGGGCGAAAGTGTGATGCCCCAATTTTCGCCGGGATGTTTGCCGAAGCCGAGACGAATTCTTGCGCCGCTTAGCCAGCACATAAATAATCCCGGCAAATTGTCTGAGCCCCACTGCGGCGAAAACGCGATTGAAAAATTTTTCCGCCAAAGATTTTCTTTGCAAAAGGTCGCCAGCGTCTCCATTGCCGGCAAAATATTTCTGTTAAGATTTTTTTGGTCGAAGGATAAAATTTCGTTGACGTAGGGGCAAAGCTCCACAATCGGATAGACGAGCGGCGAGACAACCAAAGTTATTCGCGCGGCCGGAAAATTTTTTCGGACTTCGCGCAAAAATCCCGACGTCAAAATCATATCGCCGACAGCATCGAGCCGCACGATCAAAATATTTTCCACGCCCGCAGAAATTATTTCGCGATATCCCGCCCGCAAAAATCCTTCTTCCGCCCGCAACAAAAAAGAAAAATACGTTGACGGTTCGGCCTGCCTCATCAGCGGAAAAAATTCTCCAAAGAATCGGTCGAGCTTTTCGTGTGGTCGCATAAATTTTCCTCCTTAAAATTTTTCGGGATAAATCAGCTCCGCCATTTTTTTAACGGCGTCGGGATAGCGCAAGCCCGGGCTGAGCAAAAACAAATCTTGCGGCAGGAAGTAGAGGCGATTGTTTTTCACCGCGCCGATTGAAAGCCATGCGTCGTTCCCTTCGATTGCCTTGAGCATGTTGGATTTGATTTCGTCGGCGTCGCCCATGCTCGTCACGAAAATTATTTCGGGGTTTTGTTCGGCCAACGTCTCCATGGAGTAAGGTGCGGCGTCGGGATTTTTTTCAAGCGGCGTCATGTTCGCGGCTACGTTTTCCCAGCCGAACATTTTTGCGATCGATCCGGCGATGCTCCCGTCGAGCTGAACAGTCAAACCTTGCGCCGTCGAGTGAAGAATGGCCACGCGCAAATTTTTTTTCGGAACTTTGTCGACGACATCTTTTATCGCGGCGTCCATGTCCAAAATAATTTTTTCGCCCGCCGGAATGTTGCCGCTTATCGCCGAAAAAATTTTCAGTGCGCGTTTCACATCGTCATAAGTTTTCATCTCGACGACCAACGCGGGAATTTTATTTTCTTCCAGCACGGGCAAAAGTTTTTCGTTCATGCCCTTGTTGATGACGACCAGATCGGGCGCACACGCCAGCAACCGTTCCGTGTCGATTTGATAGACGGCTCCGATGCTCGCCAGATCTTTTGCCCAATCGGGCATTTTATTTTTTGAATCGGGTCGCCCGACGATTGAGGCTCCGAGGGCGTGCAACGGCTCCAAAAATCCCGCGCTCGTCACGACGATTCGAGAGGGCTTCTTTTCCAAAACGATATTTCGGCCGGCGTCGTCCTCAATCGCGGCGAAAACTTTTTGCGAGACTTCCACGGGCTGAGGATTTTTTTCCGCGCCGCACCCGCCAAAAAAAATTCCCACGATTAAAATTGCTCCGATAAATTTTTTATTCATGATTGCGCCTCGTTAAAATCGTCGAAAGATAATTGAGCGGCTCGTCTTTGTGCGCGGAGATGTCGGGAATAATTTTTTCGTCGTCCAGGCCGCAGCGGCTGACCAAAATCGCTTCGTCCGCCAGCCCGTGAATTTTCAGCGCGTCGACGATTTCCGGAAAATTTTTGTAGACTTTCATCAACACGGTCGCGTCTGCTTTGGCCAAAAAATTTTTCACGTCGTCGAGAGAAGCCGTCGCGGGGATAATCGTCAAAATGTCGTTGCCGTAAGCGAGAGGCCGCCCGATTTTCGCAGCGATGGCCAAAAAAGCCGGCACGCCCGGAATCGTCACGATCTTCACGCCGCACGGCTCCAGCAGACGGAAAACATAAATGTATGTGCTGAAAAACATCGGGTCGCCCAAAGTCGCGAAGCCCACGTTTTTTCCGCCGCGCAGAAAATTTAAAATCTCGTCCTTGTTCGCCTCGAAAATTTTTTTCTCCGCCGCAAAATCTTTGACCATCGGGAAGGTCTGAAAAATAATTTCGACGTCGGGTTTCAGGTAAGGCTCGGCGATTCTCAAGGCCACGCTGTCAGATTTTTTTTCGGTCTTGGGCGCGACGAGCACATCAATTTTTTTCAGCGCGTCAATCGCTTTGACCGTTAAAAGGGAGGGGTCGCCCGGCCCCACGCCTATGCCGTAAAAAGTTCCGTTTGAATCCATTTTCTTTTGCTCCTCAGCTGTGATATTATTACGGCGTCGCTCATACTTTTTGCCTCCGTAAAATTTTTCGGAAGTCTTTTCGGGCGATAATAGCACAAGAAAAAAATTTTTTAAACAGCGGAGAATCAATCATGAATATTTTTTTGGATATCCTGTTCGTCGCGCTCGTGGCCTATTTTATTTTTGCAATCCGTCGCTCAATGAAAATGTCCAAGGCGTCCGTCGCGCTCATCGAAAAATATGAGAACGACAAATTTAATCCGCAGCTCATCGACGAAATTTTTGCCGCCATCTCCGACGACGTGCTCCTCAAAAGAATTTTAAAACGCCACAACGCTACGAGGCGCGATATTTCCAAACTCCACGCAAAGCTGATGAAGTGGGGCGATTTCCGCAAATACAACCGCTACGTCCCGATAACTTCCTTCTTCAACGTCCACACGCTCGAATATCTCCTGGAACACAAAAACGACGACGCAAAATCTTTGACGGAAAAAATGATGAACCATTTCCATTTTTGAGCGGCACTGTGTAATTGACTTTCAAGCGGCGGCAGTTTATTATTGTAACCAATTTCACATTTGGGAGGAGCAAACTTTGAGCAACATACCGAAAACTTACGAGCCGAAAAAATTTGAGAAAGAAATTTACGCGGCCTGGGAACGAGATAAAAATTTCCACACGACGGCAGACGCGCCGGGCGCGCCCTTTTGCATCGTCATTCCTCCGCCGAACATCACGGGGCAACTTCACATGGGTCACGCGCTGGACGAAACGCTGCAAGATATTTTGATTCGCTGGCACCGAATGAAAGGCGACAACACTCTTTGGATGCCCGGCACAGATCACGCGGGAATTGCTACTCAAGCCAAGGTCGAAGAAAGTTTGCGGGCGGAAGGAACCAATCGCTACGAACTCGGCCGCGAAAAATTTTTGGAACGCGTCTGGCAATGGAAAGAAAAATTCGGCAACAGGATCAGCTATCAGCTTCGGACGCTCGGCTCAAGCTGCGACTGGGAGCGCGAACGTTTCACCATGGACGCAGGCTGCAGTGCGGCCGTCAGAAAAGTTTTCGTTCAACTTTACAACGAGGGATTGATTTATCGCGGGCGACGAATTACAAATTGGTGCCCGAAATGCAACACCGCGCTCAGCGACATCGAGGTCGAACACGTCGACGAGCAAGGTCACCTTTGGCATTTGCGCTATCCGTTCAAAGACGGTTCGGGTTATATTGAAATTGCGACGACGCGACCCGAAACCATGCTCGGCGATACGGGCGTTGCCGTCCACCCCGAAGACGAACGCTATAAAAATCTCGTCGGCAAAACTTTGATCCTGCCGCTGGTCAATCGGGAAATTCCGCTCTTCGCCGACAGTTACGTCGATAAAAATTTCGGCACGGGAGCAGTCAAAGTCACGCCCGCCCACGACCCCAACGATTTTGAAATGGGACTTCGCCACAATCTCGAACAAGTCAAAGTTATAAACAACGACGGCACGATGAGCGACGGTCTCGGAAAATATTCGGGGCTCGACAGATACACTTGCCGCGAGGAAATCGTCAAAGATTTGCAGGCCGGAGGTTTTTTGGTCAAGGTCGAAGATCATCTGCACGCCGTCGGTCATTGCTCGCGCTGCCACACGACCGTTGAGCCGCTCATCAGCAAGCAGTGGTTCGTCAAAATGGAGACGCTCGCCGCGCCCGCGATTGAGGCTGTCAAATCCGGCGAACTGAAATTTGTTCCCGAACGCTTCACAAAAATTTACATCAACTGGCTGGAAAATATCCGCGACTGGTGCATAAGCCGCCAACTTTGGTGGGGACATCAAATCCCCGCGTGGTATTGCGATGATTGCGGCGAGACGATCGTTTCGGAGACGGACGTTGACGAGTGCCCGCATTGCCACGGAAAAAATTTGCGCCGCGAAGAAGACGTTCTGGACACGTGGTTTTCAAGCGCGCTGTGGCCTTTCTCGACGATGGGTTGGCCGAACGAAACGCCCGAACTCAAAAAATTTTATCCGACGAGCGTCCTGGTCACGGGCTACGATATAATTTTTTTCTGGGTCGTGCGCATGGTGATGATGGGCTTGAAATTCCGCGGAGAAGTTCCCTTCAGGCACGTTTTCATTCACGGCCTCGTTCGCGACGAGCTCGGACGCAAGATGACAAAATCCTTGGGCAACGGCGTCGATCCCGTCGAAATCATCGACAAGTACGGCGCGGACAGCTTGCGCTTCATGCTGGTCACGGGCAACACCCCCGGCAACGATTTGAGATTTTATCGCGCGAAGGTCGAGGCCGCCCGAAATTTCGCGAACAAAATTTGGAACGCCTCCAGATTTTTGCTGATGAACTTGGAGGGCTTCGACAAAAATTTCCGTCCGACGAAAGACGACTTGGAGCTTGCCGACAAATGGATTTTGCAGCGGCTGGCTTATCGGATTGAAACCGTCACGGAAAATTTGGAACGATTCGAGCTGGGCGAGGCCGCGCGTCAACTTTACGAGCTGCTTTGGTTCAACTTCTGCGATTATTACATTGAGCTGGCCAAGACCAGACTTTACGGCTCCGACCCGCGGGCGAAGTCGACGGTGCTTTTCGTGCTCACGACGATTTTGGAAGGCGGGCTGCGTCTTTTGCATCCGTTCATGCCGTTCTTGACGGAAATCATCCGCCAAAAACTCCCGAACGCTCAAGGTTCAATCATGCTCGCGCCGTGGCCGAAAGTCGACGAGCTAAAAGATTTTCTCGACGCAAACGACGGCACGAATGACGCGGCTGATTTAATTTTCAACGCGGTCAAAATTATTCGCAATTTGAAATCAGAACTGGGAATTGATTCGCGGAAAAAAACTGCGGTCGTCTTGAAAGCCGATGACGCGACGGACAAAAAAATTTTGGCGGAGAATTTGCGCTACCTGACGGATTTGGCCTTCGCCGAGCCGATAACCTTTGCCGAAGAAAAACCCGCGCACGCATTGAGCGGCCTGGTCGACGGCGTGGAAATTTTTTTGCCGCTTGCGGGATTGATCGACACGGAAAAAGAAATCGCGCGGCTGAAAAAAGAACTCGACAAGCTGAAAAATTTTTCTGCGTCGACGGCCGCCAAACTCCAAAACGAACGCTTCCTCAGCAAAGCCCCCGCCCAAGTCGTTCAGTCCGAACGAGAAAAACTTTCCGCGGCCGAAGAAAAAATTTCGTCGCTGGAGCAGAGGATCAATCAACTTGAAAACTTATGACGACGCGCTGAAATATTTGGAGCGGCTGTGTCAATTCGGGATAAAGTGCGGGCTCGAACGGACGAAAAAATTGGCGGAGGCTCTTGGCAACCCGCAAAATTTTTATCGGACGATTCACGTGACGGGCACCAACGGCAAAGGCTCGGTTTGCGCCATGCTCGCCGAAATCCTCAAGGCTCACGGCCTGCGCGTCGGGCTGTTCACGTCGCCGCACCTGGAAAGTTATTGCGAACGAATCAAAATCGACGGGGAAAATATTTCAGAAGCTGACTTCGCCGAGATGATTTTCCGCGTGAAAAATTCGGGCGTCGAGGCCACGCACTTTGAAACTTTGACGCTGGCCGCCTTTGAATATTTTAAAATCCGCAAGGTGGACGTGGCCGTCGTCGAGGTCGGTTTGGGCGGAACGTTCGATTCGACGAATATAATTTCGCCCGAACTTTGCATTATCACGACGGTTGCGCTCGACCACGAAAAAATTTTGGGCGACTTGAATTCTATCGCGCGCAACAAAGCCGGGATCATTCGCCCGAAAATTCCGACCGTCACGGGTGCGAGCGGCGAGCAACTCGAAATTATCCGCGCCGTTGCCGAAGAAAAAAATTCTCCGCTGTATGAAGTCTCCTCGCCCGCGAACGTCGAACTAAATCTGCGCGGCGAATATCAAAAATTCAACGCGGCGATTGCGATCAAGGCGGCTGAAATTCTCGGCGTCGATGAAGAAAAAATTTTTGCGGCTCTGAGGAAAGTCGAGTGGCCGGGACGTTTTGAAGTTATAAAAAATTTCGTGATTGACGGGGCGCACAATCCTCACGGGGCGGCGGCCTTGCGAGAGAGCCTGGACAAAAATTTTCCGCGCGGAAAAAGATGTTGGCTCTTCGGCGTGCTCAACGATAAAAATTTTGCCGAGATGATAAAAATTTTGTTCCGCGACGAGGATTTTGTCATCGTGACGAAGCCCGACTCCGACCGCGCGGCCGAACCCGAAATTCTCCGCGAAATTTTGAATGCTCGCGGCGTCGAATGCATTGTCGTCGAAAATAATTTTGCGGCGGCCGAACGATTGAAAAATTCCGTCGGCGACGTGAAAATTATCGCGGGATCGTTGTACTTAATCGGTGCGGTGAGAAAATTTTTCGTCGCATAAAGGAGGAAAAGTTTTGGACAGGATAAGCGTCTTCGCGCGGCGGCGGCGAATCAAAAATCTGGAAGACTGGACGCTCTACGCCATCTTGACCGAAGCTTTTTTTCTTGCGCTGTGGCCGACGGTTGCGGCTGCCGCTGTTGTCTTCGGCGTGATAACCTGGTTCCTGCGCAGCCGAATCGACACGCACTATAAAATTCAAAGCCTGCCGTTCGATGTGCCCGTCACGATTTTTTTGTTGCTCGGCGCGTTGAGCGTTTTCCTGTCGTCCGCGCGAAGTTTGGAGCTGATTTACAATTACTGCTCGCTCGTGGGGATTTACGCGCTGACATATTTAATCGTCGGTCAAACCGTGCGCAAACCCGAACAAGTCAAGTTGATCGCGCAAGTTTTGGGAGCGTCGGCGGTTTTGGTCGTGCTGTGGGGATTTTTTCAATTCGTCTTCGGCGTGAGCGCGGCGGACGTGAAATGGACTGACCCCGACGCTTTCCCCGAACTGAAGAAAAGAATTTTTTCGACGCTGGAAAATCCAAACGTGCTGGCCGGCTATCTGGACGTGATGATTTGTTTGGCTTTGGGCGTCTTGACAAAAGTCGAGAATCGTGCGCAAAAAATAATTTTGGTCGTCGCGATAATTTTACTGGCCGCGTGCCTGGCCATGACTTATTCGCGCGGCGCGTTCATCGCAATCGCTGTGGTCTTCGCGGTCTTCGGCGTGCTCAAAGATTGGCGCGTGCTGATTTTGTTCGCGATAGTGACGGCTTTGATCTCTTACAGCGATTCAAATTTCGTCAACAGAATTTTGTCGTCCTTCAGCATGGGCGATTCCTCCGAAGGCGTGCGCGTCGGCATTTGGGTCAGCACCAGCGCGATGATTTCCGATCATCCTTTCGCGGGCATCGGCTGGGGCGCATATCAATTCGTCTACCCGCAATACAATTACTACATCGCCGACCCGAACATCACGATCTATCACGCGCACAATCTTTATCTCAACTTCGCGGCGGAAATCGGTATCGTCGGGGCTCTTGCTTTCTTCTGGTATTTTTTCGGCACAATGTTTATTTCTTTCGGCGTGAGCGAGCGCGGCGCGGAAAAATGGTTCGGCGAACGGCTGAACAAAATTATTTCGTCGAGCGAATTTTTGCAGGAGCTGTCGGCTCTCATCAACGAAAAGCTCGCCGACTTCTCCAACAGATTTTTGGATTTGTTCGGGCGGAAAAAAACCAAGAAAAAAATTCGTCGCTCAAACGTCCTGCACCACGAGGAGATGAATTGGAGCGAACACACCCGCGAAAAATTTTCTGACGAGGAGACGGTCGCGGCGGAAGAAAAAATTTCTCTCGGCGGCGAAAATATTTCCGCAAAAATTATCAAGCTGCCCGACGCGCCCGACGAAAAAAAATCTTCCGTCGATTGGGGCGACGTGACAAAAATCGACGACAAAAAATTTCTGGAAGGTTTTCGCCTGGGAATCGGCCTGGCGTTTTTGTCCATGGCTCTAAACGGCCTGACGGATCATTTGCTGTTCAACATTCCGAGCGCGATGCTCATGTGGCTTTTGGGTGCGTTGGGCGCGGCAATAAATTTAATGATGAATCGGGAGTGAGGCATTGAATGAAGAAAGTGATTTCGCAAGCGACGATTGACCGGCTGCCGCTGTATTTCCGGACGTTGCGGCTGGTCGAAGAAGAGGACATGCAAATAATTTCTTCCGACGAATTGGGGCGGCGGCTCGACATCACGCCCGAACAAATCCGCAAAGACCTGGCGACCTTCGGGCAATTCGGCAGAAAAGGCATCGGCTACGACGTGCGCGAACTCAAAGACAGAATCAGCAATATCCTCGGCCTGCAAAACAAATGGCGGCTGGCAATCGTGGGCGTGGGTCATCTCGGCGGCGCGCTGGCTAATTACGTCAACTTTGCCTCGCTGGGATTTTCCGTCGTCGCGCTCTTCGACAACAACAAAAAAATCGTCGGCACGGAAGTCAACGGGATAAAAATTAATTCCGTCACGCGCATGAAAAAAATCGTCGCGGAAAAGGAAGTTGACATCGGCGTTATCACCGTTCCCGCAGCCGAAGCTCAAAGCGCAGCGGATTTGCTCGTCGCGGCCGGCGTTAAAGGCATTTGGAATTTTGCGCCCGCGAAACTTTCCGTGCCTCCGACAATTCCGCTCGTCAACGAAGATTTGTCCGTGGGCTTGAGCGCGCTCAGCTACCACATGTCTCAAGATTAGGAGTTGGTTTTTTTGATGACAGTTTTGATGATTTTGGACGCGATAATTTCCCTCGCGCTCATCGCCGTGATTTTGGGTCAAGAGGCAAAGTCCGGCGGCATGGGCGGCATGGACGGCGGCTCGGACACGGTTTTTTCCGGCAAAGCCCGCGGAATGGACGCGCTTTTGGCTCGTTTAACCGTCATCTTGGGCGTCCTGTTCGCGATAATCACTTTGATCATCGCCAAGCTTTCGATGTAGGAGGAAAATATTTTGATTGAAGGCGGACAATCTTTTTTCATGAAAGGCGGCTCAAGCGGCGTGTTGCTCGTTCACGGCTTCACGGGTTTGCCCGCCGAACTTTTTTTGCTCGGAGATTTTTTGAATCGCCAAAATTTTTCCGTGCTCTGTCACAGGCTGGCCGGCCACGGCGTCGACGAAAATAATTTGATGCGCACGACCAAAGACGATTGGTTTAATTCCGTTCTCGACGGCTTTGACATCTTGCGCGGCCTTTGCGATGAAATTTTTGTCGTCGGACACTCAATGGGCGGAATTTTAACCTTAAAACTCGCGGCAGAAAAAAATCTTTCAAAAATCGTCACGCTGGCCGCTCCAATTTTTATCGACGACGGTCTCGGCCTGAAAAATTTGCCGCCGAAAGAATTTTGCGGGAACGCTTGCATTGTTCAGCCGCGAAAAAAATTATTCGACGTGCCGCAAGCCGCAAATGACGTTTATAAAAAAACGCCGCTCATCAGCGTCCACGAACTCGTCGAGCTGATTGATGACGTGAAAAAAATTTTGCCGAACGTCAAAACTCCGATACTCATAATGCACGGCGAAGACGATCACACCGCTCAACCGCGCTCCGCACGCTACATAATGGATAATGTCGGCTCGAAGACAAAAAAATTTATCAGCGTGCCGAATTCGGGGCATTTGTTGCCGCTCGACGAGAACCGCGACTTCGTTTTCGAGGAAATTTTAAATTTTTTGAGGAGCTGATTTAAATGTCGACCGAAATTTTCCGTGAGGTGAATGACGACTACGAAATTATTGGAGGCGAAAAATTTATGGCTCCGAGCGCAGATATTTGGCATAACAACGTCGTAGTAAAATTGGCGATGATAATTGGAATGCACGCCGCGATTAACAGGCTTGGTTTGGTTTTTACCGACAGTTTGGACGTTCACTTCCCCGACGGCAACCTTTTCAAACCCGATTTTATTTTTGTCAGCGCGGCGAACAGCAAAACCGTTATTGATAACAAACACAGCACGATTCACGGCGTGCCCGACATGGTAGCCGAAATTTTTTCCCGCTCAACGATAAAAAACGACATTGGAATAAAAAAAGATATTTACGAGCGCAACGGCGTCAAAGAATATTGGATGATTGACCCGTGGCGCGAAACTATTGAAGTTTTTCTCCTTCGCGACGGCAAATTTGAGTTCGGCGGACTTTATCAGAACTGGTCGGAGGACGAATTGCTACGATTGCCCGAAGATGAACGCGCTAAAGTCGAATTTGAAGTGCCTGTCGGCGTTTTGGACGGTTTCAAGGTCAAAATTAAAAATATTTTCGGTTGGTACTTTGAACCTTAAGGAGTTGATTCAATGAGTGACGAATATTGCTTTGCTTGCGGAGAAAAAAATCCGATCGGCCTGCATTTGACGTTTAATTTCGACGGAGAACGCATTTTTACAAAAAAAATCCTGCCAAAAGAGTTTCAAGGCTACGACGGCACCGCTCACGGCGGAATTCTTTCCACTATGCTCGATGAAACCATGTGCAAGTTCATTTCCGCTAAATATAACGAAAAAGCCGTTACTGGACGCCTCGAAATTCGCTATAAATACCCTACGCCCGTTGAACAGGAACTTAAAATCACCGCGTGGCAAGAAAATCAGCGGAAAAATATAATTTCAATGCGCTCAACCGTCGAAACTCAAGACGGCGTGATAACTGCGGAGGCGACTGCTAAATTTGCGCTCGTAAATGCGTTATGAAATCTATTATCGGCAAATTAAGCGTAAATATTAAAGGTTTTGGCTTTGTTTCGCCCGAAAATGGTGGTAATGATATTTTTATCGCGGCGGAAAATCTGCGCGGGGCTTTAAATGGCGATAAAGTTAAAATTAAAGTCATTAACGATTGGCGCGGGCGTCGCGAAGGCGTAATTATCAACATTTTGGAGCGCGCAAATAATATTTTCGTCGGAACGCTTAACAAAATCGGAAATAAAGTTTTCGTAACGCCCGATGATAAACGTATCGACCAAAAAATTATTCTGCCGAAGTTTAAAGGGAAATTTCAATCAAATACCAAAGTTGTCGTGAAAATTATTGCGTGGAATCCTCTGCGCGGCGAAATTTTAGAAGTTTTAGGTAAAGAAAATGCGCCAGGCGTCGAAATTCGCGGAATTTTACGCAGTCACGGCGTCGAAGAAGATTTTCCGCCCGAAGTGCAAGCCGAAGCGTCGCGAATCGAACTTCAACCCAATAAAAATGAAATTTCACGCCGAATCGACCGCCGCAATTTAAAAATAGTCACGATTGACGGCGAGGACGCTAAAGATTTAGATGACGGAGTTTACGCCGAAGAAAAAAACGGCGCATTTTTTTTGGGCGTTTATATCGCGGACGTTAGTTTTTACGTAAAACCGCGAACTTTTCTTGATAAAGAGGCTTTTGAACGCGGAACGAGCATTTATCCCGTTGATAGGGTCGTTCCTATGCTCCCGACCGAACTTTCTAACGGAATTTGCAGTTTAAATGCGGGCGTCGACCGTTTGGCGATGGCTTGCGAGATGAAAATTGATTTTTCGGGGCGCGTCGTCGATTATTCTATTTTTCCTACCGTTATTCACGTTTTTAAACGGCTAACTTATACTCAAGTCAATAAATTTCTTGACGGCGATAAAATTCTTGCCGATTGCGCCGAAAATCTTAACGCATTAAAGAAAATTCACGATTTGAGGCGAAAAATTCGTTCTGAACGCGGCGCGATTGATTTTGACTTGCCCGAAATGAAAATTTTGCTGAATTCGGCCGGAAAACCGCTTGAAATTACAAAAAGAATTCAAACAATCGGCGAATCAATTATTGAAGAATGTATGCTTTTGGCAAATGAAACGGTCGCGGAGCACACAATTAGAAAAAAAATTCCGAGTTTGTACCGCGTACACGAATTGCCAAGCCCCGAAAAAGTTTTAACGCTAAATAATTTGCTCGCGCACTTCAATTTACACATAAATAAGGGCAAAGAGCCGTCAGAATTCCAAAAAATCCTGTCGAAAGTCAAAAATTTGCCCGCCGAACGTGTAATTACGAATTTTGCGCTGCGAACAATGCAACAAGCGCGTTATTCGCCCGAAAATCTCGGACATTTCGGGTTGGCAGCGAAATTTTACACGCATTTTACGTCGCCGATACGTCGTTACCCCGATTTAATCGTTCATCGGGCGTTGCGAGGCACTTTAATAAAGAATTTGGAAGAAATTTCGCGTCAAAGTTCGGAAAAAGAGCGTCGGGCGATTGAAATTGAGCGCGAATCGTTGAATTTGAAGGCAGTCGAGTACATGGAGCGGTTTATCGGGCAAAATTTTGACGGCGTGATAGAATCCGTGACGAATTTTGGCTTTTTTGTGGAGTTGGACAACGGAGTTGACGGTTTGGTACGCGCGGAAGGGCTGAAAAACGATTTTTATGCGTTCGTGGAGCGGGAATTTGCGTTAATCGGCACGCGAACGGGCAAAAGTTACCATATCGGCGACAATGTGCGGGTAAAATTGGTTAAAGCGGACAAAAAGTTGCGACAACTGACGTTTGAACTGGTCAGCGACGTGGCGAACCGCGATTTGATAGCGAAAATCTGAACTCCTGCCGAACAAAAAGTTTTGCTTCAAAGTTTCGGTTGTAAAAAAAAATTTTTTTATGATATACTCTCCGCAAAAAAATTTTGAGGGGAGTAATTTTTTTTTGAGCAACGAAAACCATTCCAAGAAAAGTCCGTTCCGAATATTTTTCACGATCATAAAATTCAGCCTGGCCATGGCGTTGACGTTTTTGATTTCGTTCGTGGCGACGCTGTACATCAAGAGCGACCCGACCGACGATTACATGAACCGCATCAACCAAGATATTTTTTCGGAGGAGCAGCCGATTGAAAAGAGCGGTGCGCCCGAAATAAAAACTCTCTTTGACGAGCACAACAACCAACCGTTCGACCCGAAAAAATATTCTGCGCCCGAAGAAAAAATTCCCGACGACAAAAAAATTTCCGACGAGAAAAAAATTTCTGACGCGCGCGAAGAAAAAAAGCCCGGCTTCTTCGCCAAACTCGATAGAATCACTTCCGTTAAGTCCGCCGTCGACGAGAGGATAAAAAATATTCCAAACTACGTCACGCTCGACAAAGTGCCGAACTTTTTGACGCACGCGATCATTGCCGTGGAGGACACGCGCTTTTACAATCACAAAGGCTTCGACGTGGTTGGAATCGCCCGCGCGGTTTTCGTCAACGTGGAGGCTGGCGAAATTCAAGAAGGAGCCTCGACAATAACTCAGCAGACCGTGAAAAATCTTTTCCTCACGAACGACCAAACTTTTGCTCGCAAGGCCGAAGAACTTTTCATCGCCATGAACATGGAAAAAAATTTCGACAAGGATAAAATTCTGGAGATATATTTGAACGTGATTTATTTCGGCTCGAACTTTTACGGGATTCACGACGCGGCGCAAGGTTATTTCGGCAAAGAGCCGGCCGACTTGACGCTGGCCGAGTGCGCCATGCTTGCCGGTCTTCCCAACGCGCCGAGTTTGTATTCGCCCTACGTCGACTTTCACAAGGCCAAGCAACGTCAGCTGGTCGTCATCGACGCGCTGGAAAAAAACGGCGCAATCAGCAAGACGGAAGCCGAGAGCGCACGCATCGAAGAAATTATTTTGGTTCGTTGAAATTTTTTAGTGGCCGGATTTTTTGAATCGCCCGCCGACAATATCGTTGACGGGATAAATCGTTACGAAGGCGTGCTCGTCCATGCCCAAGACAATTTGCTTGAGCTTGTCGACTTCCAGACGTGTGACGACGCAATATAAAATTTCTTTGCTCTGACGGGTGTAGCCGCCTTCGCCGTGCAGGAGAGTGACGCCGCGTCCGAGTTTTGCGTTGAGCTCGTCGGTCACCTCGTAGGGAATGTTCGTGACGATCATCACCGCGTACATCTCGTCGAGACCTTTGATCACCACGTCGATCATTTTGGAAATTACGAAGTACGCGAAGAGAGAATACATCGCCTTGTCCCAGCCGAAGAGCAGACCCGCGCCGCTCAAGATGAAAAGATTTATGAACATGACGACTTCGCCGACAGACCAGATTGTTTTTTTGTCGACGATGATTGCGACGATTTCCGTGCCGTCGAGAGAGCCGCCCGCCCGCATAATCAAGCCGACGCCCAGCCCGTCGATTATCCCGCCGAAAATCGCAGCCAGGAACGGGTCGTTCGTGACTTTCGGATATTCGCCGACGACTTCAGACCAGATGCTCAGAAAAATTATCGCAACGATTGTGGCGACGACAAAATCTTTCCCGATTTGTTTATACGCCAGCCACAGGAACGGAATGTTAAACGCAATCAGGAAGACGCCCAGCGGCAAGCCCGAAACGTATTGCGCCATAATCGACAGACCGACAACGCCGCCGTCAATGACCTCGTTGGGAATCAGAAAAAGTTCGAGACCGCAAGCCGCAATCACCGCGCCGATACAAAGTTGCAAATATTTTTTGACGTAAGCGGAAAAGTTGTTGCGCGGAATTTTTTTGTTTGTCAAAGGAATCACCTCGCCGCCCATTATAACCTTCGCCAACGAAATTTGTAAACAACGCAGGATTTTTTTGCGGCGCGGCAAATAAATTCACAGCTTCAAGCGAGGAGGAAAATTAATGCTCAGATCCTACGACGTGACCGAATTGCGCGCGGGCATGTTGGTCGGGCGCGCCGTGAAAGATTTTGACGGCTCCACGCTCATCAAGGCCAACGTAAAGCTCACCAACGAGATGATTGACAAACTGCGCGGTAAAAATATTTTTTCGGTTTATATCGACGTAAAGCCCGAAGATTACAAGCCGACCGAGGCCGCCAAAGAACATCTGCTCGACGACGATTATATCGCCTGCTATAAAAAATGTTTTGCAATCACCCAAAATCTTTACTACGGCTTCGCCAACACCGGCAAGCTCGATCGGGGCGAACTCGTCGAACTTATCCGCGCGGACAATATTTCCGAGCTGTGCGACGACGGCACAAAATCCGTCACGCAAATCCACAACATGAAACGCGACGGCGATTACATCATTCACCACGCGCTAAACGTCGGAATTTTGGCGGGGATCATGGCGCACTGGCTCAACTATCGCGCGACGCAGGTCGGCGAATTGGTCATGACGGGAATCTTGAGCGAGATAGGCAAGATGAAAATTTCCAAAGGAATTTTGAACAAAACGGACAAGCTCGACGCGGAAGAATTGGATCTGGTCAGAAAGCACGTCGTCTTTGGTTTTGCCCTGCTCATGGAGTCGCCGCTGAGAAATTTAAAAAACGTCGTCATGGGCGTCCTTCATCATCACGAACGTTGCGACGGCTCCGGCTATCCCGCAGGTCTCAAGGGCGAAAAAATTTGTGACTTCGGAAAAATTATCGCCGTGCTCGACATCTACGACGCCATGGCCGCCAATCGCTCTTACGCCAAAAGAAATTCACCCTTCGACATAATCAAAGTCCTCTACAACGACGCGCTGGCCGGCAAGCTCGACACGCGCTTTGTCATGGTCTTCACGAAAAAACTTTTGCAGGCTCTCAACGGCTCGTGGGTCGGTCTCAGTGACGGAAGCCGCGGAAAAATTGTTTACATCGACGATTCGCGCGTCACGGCTCAACCGATTGTTCAAACGACAAAAGGAGAATTCATCGACTTGAACCGCCGCACAGATTTGAAAGTCGCCGCGCTCCTCACGGCACACGAGGCCTCGTGAATGTGACAAATGCAACAGCGCGCAAAAATTTTTAATGGTATAATCTGAAAAATTTTTACGTGGAGGTGAGCGGCTCATGCACGGCGAAGATTTGCTCGGCGTCCCGCTCTTTAAAGATTTGTTGCCCGACGAAATCGAAAAGTTCATGAAGTTCACGGGCACGACCGTCAAAAAATATCCTCGCGGCGAAAGAGTTCTGGAGGCCTTCGCGCCCAACGTAAACATCGGCGTCATCGTCAGCGGCGAAGCTCAACTTCTCGCGCTCGACAGGCTCGGCAACGAATCGGTCGGACACTCGCTCGAAAGCGGCGCGATGTTCGGGACGATCTCTGCAATCCTCGGCGAAGATTTGGTTGCAACCAGCGTGCAACTCACGACCGACGCGGTCATCATGTGGCTGCCGTATCGTTCGCTACTCGTGGCCGGGCCAAAACTCGGACGCATGCACGGAATCGTCATGAAAAATCTTTTGGAAACTTTCACACGAAAAAATGTTTTGATGATGCAAAAGGTCGAACTCCTCAGCCAAAAAAATTTGCGCGAACGAGTGATTTTATATCTGCTCCAGCGCGAACGCCGCCAAGGTTCGGAAAAAGTGCGCGTGCCCGGCCGCGTGCAACTGGCAAAAGAATTGGAATGCAACCGCTCGGCCTTGACGCGGGAAATTTCTCAAATGCAAGCTGACGGCCTCGTCGAGTGCGGCGAAAAATGGATGCGCCTCAACAAGGACATGCTGCGGTGATCGTCTTCGACAACGTGAGCTTGAGTTTCGGGCGGCGCGAACTTTTCAAAAATATTTCTCTCGAACTTCGCGGCGGAAAAATTTTTGGAATCGTCGGCAAGAACGGCGCGGGCAAATCAACTTTCCTCAAGCTCGCCGGAAAAATTCTTCGACCCGACAGCGGCACGATAAATTTTCCGCCCGAAAAAAAAATCGCGGCCGTCACGCCCGAAATGAAAATTTACGACAACTTGACGGCGCGGGAGAATTTATTTTTTTTCGCAAAGCTCAGAGGAAAAAATTTGTCCGACGAAAAAATTTTTGAGCTGGGCGGGCGCGTCGGTCTCGACATGAAAAGTTTTGGTGACGTGCGGACAGAAAATTTTTCTACGGGAATGAGGCAACGTCTCAAGTTCGCAATTCTTTTGAGCGTCGCGGCGGATATTTGGCTCCTCGACGAACCGACCGCAAACCTTGACGACGACGGCCGCGAAAAATTTTTCTGCGAGATTCAGGCCGCAAAGAGCGAGAAAATTATTTTGTTGGCCACGAACGAGAGCGCGGAGGAAAATTTTTGCGATGAAATTATTCGGCTCCCGCTTTGAACAAATCGCCTCAATCGTCCGCAAAGATTTTTTAATCGGCTTGCGGCGGCGGGCGGCTTGGGCGGCGATGATGATGTTCGCGTTGACGGCGGCGGCGGCTTTGTCTTTGTCAACGGGCGGAATTTTTATCGAGGAAAAATTTTTGGCGGCAATCTTTTGGGTCGTGATTTTTTTCGCGGCGAGCGCGGGCGTCGCATCAACTTTCGAGGACGAAGCATCTGCCGGAACTCTCCCGACGCTCAAACTTTACGCCGAGGCTCAAGCAATTCTTTTCGGGAAAATGATTTACGTTTTCTTGTCGCTGGTCGCGCTGACGATTTTTATCCTGCCGATTTTTTTAATCCTGTTCGACGTCGCGGTGAAAAATTTTTTCTTGCTGCTCGCGACAATTTTTTTCGGGCTGATCGGAATTTCTGCGGCGGGAACTTTGACTGCGGCGTTGACGACTTCGGCGTCCGTCAAGGGCGGGCTCTTCACCGTTTTGCTCTTCCCGATAACGTTGCCGATTTTTTTGCCGGCGATCTCTTTAACGGAAATTTCTTTTTCGGGCGGCGCGTTCGAATCAAGTTCGCTCGTCGTCGCGGCGATCTTCGATTTGATTTTGATGACGGCCGCCTCCATTCTTTACGATTATCTGTGAGGATTTTTCATGAACAAAATTATATTCTTGTTGACGCCGATAATTTTTGTGGCGATAATTTTTTTTGTGCCGCCGATAAAAGGTCTGGGCGATTTGGCGAAAATAATTTTCTTCCACGTGCCGACGGCCTGGGTCTCGGTCATCGCGTTTTTTGCCAGCGCATTTTTCGCCGCGAAATTTTTACGGACGTTTAATTTTTTGTTCGATAAATTAAGTGCGCGGGCGGCGCGATTGGGTTTCGTCTTCGTGCTGCTCTCCACGATAAGCGGCGCGATTTTTTCCAAGCTGACGTGGGGCGCGTATTGGAATTGGGATCCGCGGCA
>CAMNFC010000018.1 GCA_946536925.1 uncultured Selenomonadales bacterium
TCGGGCGGTCTTCGGGGTAGCGAACTTCGCGTTCGACCAAAGACGCCAGCGTTATCAAATCGTAGACGCTCAAGCCCATTTTCTCGGCCTGCACACGCATCGTCGGCGTCACGCGGTCATCAAAATTTTTCGCCATGAGATCCAAAATTTCGCTGATGTCAATATCGCTCTCAACGTTGTAAGTGTCGGGGAAAAGAAAACCTTCCGCCGCGAAGAAAACATTTTGGCGTTTGCGCATGTAATCGTAGGGCGCGTAATCGGCCGCCGCCTTGAGAAAATCTTCTCTGTCGACGAGATCGAGATTTGACAGCCGTTCGGCAATTTCTTTTATGCCGAAACCTTCGGGCACGGTGAAACGCACGGTTCTCTTCTCGCCCGTCAAAAGTTTTTGGAAAACTTCTTCATCGTCCATGTTCGCGGCAAAAGAGTAGGAGCCGGGACGAAATTTGTCGTCGTAATCGTAGATTCGCGCCAAAAGTCTGAACCTCAAGCTGCTGTCGATGATTCCTTTTTCCGCCAGCCGCTCGGCAATCTCGGCCGTCGAAAGTCCTTCGCGAATTTTCACGTTGATTTTTTTCTCTTCATCCTCGGCGGCTTTTTCGGTCGACGTCTCGGTTTGCGCGGGCTTGTCCATGTGCACGACGGACGGGTCAACGAAAATCAAAACCGCACCGATGACAACCACGCAAGCAAACACCGCGCCCGCCACGGTCGCAACGTAGCGCATGGAAATTTCAGCCCGCAACTCGTCGAAGGAGCCTTCGATTTTTTCGCGGAAAGATTTTTTTCCTGCGCGGCGCGAAGGAATTTTTAATTTCTCGGTGTCACTGTCGCCCAAAATTTTTTTGTCGAAGTCACTCATTCTTCTTCATCCAATAGTTTTTCATAGGCCTCTTGAACTTTTTCAAATTCTTCGTCGGTCGGCTCGACAAATTCTTCTTCACCCGCCGCGTTGACAATAATTTTCGCAATGACAACGTCGTCGTCGCAGTCGCAATCGTCACAGCCGCAATCGCAATGATCGTGTTCGTCTTTGAGAGCGACGAGCAACGCAAAATTTTCTTCGCCGACGGGAATAATCATCTCCTCGACGTAATAAAAAACATTTCCGTCCGCGTCGGTCATCTCAATCAAAATATCGTCGTCAAAATTTTTTTCTTTGTTCATTCCAAACTCCTAACTTTAATCGAATCGAGCCAGCCCTGCAAAATGTAGACGGCGGCCATCTTGTCGATAACTTTTTTGCGCTTGCGACGGCTGACATCCGCCGCGATCAAATTTTTTTCTGCGGCGACGGTACTCAATCTCTCGTCCCAAAAAATTTGTTTGACTTCGGGGAAAGCCGTGCCGATTTTTGCCGCGAATTTTTTTACGGACTCGCAACGAATTCCTTCCGTGCCGTTCATATTTTTTGGCAGGCCGATGACAAAAGTCGTCGCCTCAAAATTTTTCACGAGGAGAGCGAGCCGCTGCAAATCGTTTTTGTCTGACGTGCGGCGAATCGTCTCGACGCCTTGCGCGGTGATTCCGAGCAAATCGGAGGCCGCCACGCCGATAGTTTTGTCGCCGATGTCAAGTGCCAAAGCTCTCACGTGCGGTTCTCCAGTCGCTCAAGATAATTTCTGACGAGCTCTTCCAAAAGTTCGTCGCGTTCGACTTTGCGAATCTGACTGCGCGCTTCAAGATAGCTCGTCACGTAGGCCGGGTCGCCGCTCAAAAGATAACCTACCAGCTGGTGCACGGGGTTGTAGCCTTTCTCGGTCATCGCCTTGTACGCATTCTTTATCACTTTCCGCGCACGATTTTCTTCCACGCCGAAGCTGAACATCCTGGTTTCGTCGCTTACGGTTTTGGTCTCGTCGCCGCTCATGAAATCAACTCCTTAAACCAAATTTACTCCGCGCATTTTACACCAAAGACGCGGGCAGTGACAAGAAAAACTTTTCCCTGATTGACTTTGAAAAATTACCTGCTAAACTTACGATTGATTTTGAAATGAAGGAGCCAAAAGAAATGAACAGCATCAAAATGATCGTGCCCGTCACCGTGAAAGCAAAACTCACCGAAAAACTTCGGGCGCGCCTCGTCGACGAAGCAGTAAGAGTCGCCGAGCAAATGGAACTCGAACTCAAACAAATTAATATCGACATGCAGCGCGAACTCGAACGAAATCCTGAGCACGAACCGCAAATCAGAAACTTTTTCAGCGGCGAGATGGCTCCGCGTCAGGGGCGGCTCGACGAGGCTCGTCACCGCAAAGAAACTTTCGAGAAGCTGGCAGCGGGCGCGGAAATCGTTCAGGGCACGACGGAGCGGCTCGTCGAACTCAAAGTCGGCGACAATTTGCGCGAGGCAATGAACGTGGAAATTTTGGTGGAAGATGACAAAATCATTGCAATCCGCGGCTGAAATAATCATCGGGAAAATCGGCGCGGCTCGCGGGCTCGACGGCCTTGTAAGAATCATTCCGTTGACGGATTTTGTCGGTCGTTTCGACGGCCTGGAAAAAATTTCTGTCGGCGGAAAAATTTTTGGCGTCGAGGAAGTCAAACATATCGGCGGAGAAATTTTTATGAAATTCACGGGCGTCGACAATCGAGAATCTGCGCGGGCTTTGACGAATAAATTTTTGACGGTCGACAGGAAAGACGCCGCGCCGCTCGCCGACGGAGAATTTTACACCTTCGACATCATCGGCTGCGAAATTTTTTCCGGCGAAAAAAAAATCGGAACCGTCACCGCCGTCCTGAAAACCGGCAGCAACGACGTCTTCGAGGTCGACGGAAAAATTTTGATCCCCGCGCTAAAATCCGTCGTGAAATCGATTGACATCGCCGCGAAAAAAATTTTGGTCGAAGAAAATGCTTATTAATATCATAACTTTGTTCCCGGAAATGTTCACGGGCGTCTTCGGCGAAAGTATCATCAAGCGCGCGGTCGAGAAAAAAATTTTGGAAATTCGTTTCACTCAGCTGCGAGATTTTGCCTTCGACAAACACAAACACGTGGACGATTCGCCCTTCGGCGGCGGCGCGGGCATGGTGCTCAAGCCCGAACCCGTTTATCGTGCCGTGCGCGACGTGCTGAAAAAATCCGACGAAAATTTTTCCAGAAAGATAATCGTCACGGATCCCGGCGGAAAAGTTTTCACTCAAGCCAAAGCAAAGGAGCTCGCCGCGCTCGACCAAATTATTTTCGTTTGCGGACATTACGAGGGTTTCGACGCACGGATTTATGATTTGGCTGACGAGATGATTTCAATCGGCGATTACGTTTTGACGGGCGGCGAACTTCCCGCGATGGTCATCGTCGACGCGGTGGCCAGAATGCTGCCAAATGTTTTGGGCTCGGCTGAATCGGCCGCGACAGATTCTTTTTTCGACGGGCTGCTCGGCTTCCCGCAATACACCCGCCCGCGAGATTTCGAGGGAAAAATCGTTCCCGAAGTTTTGCTTTCGGGCAACCACGCCGAAATAAAAAAATGGCGCGAAGAACAGGCACTTAATTTGACACGCATCAGGAGACCGGACTTGATCAAATGAACACGAAAAAAATTTTGGCGGCGGCAGCCGTCCTTTTGATTTTGGCGATTGGAGTCGGCGTCGCGGCTTTTCAAAATTGGCAGGAGATAAAAAAACGCAACGCAAATCCCGCCGTCGAAGCACGCCAAGCCGTGGAAGCTCGTGACCTTGAAACTTTTAAAAAATTTGTGGACTTGGACGCGCTGGTTGAGAAGGCCGCCGAAGAAATTTTGACCGAGCAGATAAACGAGACGCTCGCGCCCGCGGCCTATTCCATGGACGAACTAAAACTGCGCTACGAAAAACTCAAGCCCGACTTCGTGAGCGCGGCGACATCTGCGGCCGAAGAATACATTTCGACCGGCAAAGTGACTTTCCAAAAAAATTTGACTGACGCACAAAAATTTCTCAAAGATTCGGGCGCGGCTTCCTGCGAGATAAAAAGTATTTCAAAGCCGCAAAAAGAAGGCAGCGAAAAAATCGTCACGATAATTTTTTACAACGCGCAGCTGAAATTTAATTTTGAGCTGGAGTTGGAGCTGGAGCCCGTCGACGAAAATTTTTGGCGCATAACGGACGCCAAAGGCTTCGAAAATTTTTACAACGGCTATCGTCGTGCGCTCCGACAAAAATTAGATTCGCTCAACGCGCCGATTGCCCGCAAGATGGATGAAATTTTCAAGGTAAAAAGTTTCACGCTCAAAAGCGAGGGCGGCGACGAGTACGGCTTTTCGCAGACGCTCGACATAACTTTGAAGGCCGACGTAAAATTTGACAAGCCGCTGGCAAAAGTCATCGGCCGAGTCATTTTGCGCGGCAAGGACGACCGAGAAAGCCTCGCGCCGTTTGAAATCGACGGAAACAAAATCGAGCAGGGCGTGCAAAATTTCAGCGTGACGAAAACTTTGAATCCGTTCGTTCGCGCCGACGCCGACGCCATGAAACACGGCTTCAAGAAAAACGATATCCGAATCGAAGTCACGGAAATTATTTTCGCGGACGGAACGACGTTAAAACCTCTCGACCGCCTGCCCGATTAAAAAAAATTTTTCCATAAAAAAATTCGCCAAAGTTCGAGGCGGATTTTTTTTTGCCAAAAAAATTCGGCGCACAATTGACAAAAAAAAAAAACAATTACCATTATACGTGCGACAACAATAAAATTGTGCGGAGTGATTTTATGGAAAAAATTGATGTCATGCTCGTGGCGACGGACGAAAAATCTTTGGAAAACGTCGCAAAAAATTTGAACCTTGACGCAATAAATTTGGTCGGCGCGGTCACCGATATCCCGAAAAAACAAGTTTTTGCGATCGGCAAGGAAAAAATCCCGGCGTATCCGTTCCTTTCAATCGCGCGGGCTTCCATGCGGCGTAAAAATTTTTTCTGGCTGATTTGCGGCACTCTCGACACGGGCGAGCTCCTCAAGCTGAAAAAATTTTTGGCGGCGGCCGGCGTCGCGGAAGAAAAAATCATCAACGTTGAAATTTTTTCGCAGTTCTCTCGGACGTGGCTGGCGAATGTTCGGCACGTGGAAAAATTCGGCGCGGATTTTTTTGCGACGGGCGACGAACACATGCGCGACAATCTGAATTTGAAGTTTTTGCCGAGCGTGCACGAGGACAAAAATTTTAGCCGCGGCGGCGCGAATTTGTCGGACGCTTTCCAGGATTTGCGGCAGAGTTTTTTGACGGCCAAACACGTTTTCGAGCACGTCAAGCGCGGCACGATTAAGTTTGTGCTGATCGGGCTGACGCCAAAAAGTTTTCTCTACGACAACGCAAAAGATTTCATCAACTGCTCAAAAAATCTCCAATATCTTTCCTTGACGAATTCGGGCGAAGAAGACGTTTTGCAAAGTTTGTTCGGCAAAAAGCTCAAGGAAATTTTCGCGACGACGGAGCCGGCCGATTTGAATTTTGACGGGCTGAAAGAAAGTTTGGACGGGACTTTTTCCGCAAAATCGATCGCCGAATGGGAAGATGACGCGCTTTGTACCAACTCGGGGGTCGTCGAAAAAAATATTCAAATTCTGAAAGAATACATCAATCTTTGCCGGGAGAACGAGGCGCAACCGGTGGGGGTGATCTTTCCGTTTGCGTCGGCCGCCTGCCAAACTTACGACGAGAAAATTTTGAGCAACTTCCGCGAAACAATTCATCAACTTGAAGAAAATGACGGCTTCGAGTGCGTCGACATGTTCGATCTCAAGGTCGGCTACGATTCTTTCCGCGACATGACGCACCTGAACGCAAAAGGAATGAAAATCGCGAACGCTTTCCTGGCTCTGAATCTTTACAAAAAAAGGCTCATTCCGTTGGAAAGTTTTTGCGATATGACCTACGAATATTTCCATACGCTGTCCAATATTGCTCCAAAAGATGATTACAACGCGCTGATGGAAAAAGTCTTCGAGGCGTCCGCTCAGCTGATTCGTCGCAAGGAAAAAATTAAACTCGGCTTTGTGGTACATCCGCCGGAATTGTGGTGCGGCGACGATTTGTATAATTATTTCGCTCAAGACGATCGCTTCGAGCCGACGGTTTTTCTCGGCTGGCAAAGTGTAAACGTCGATAATGAACTTTCCAGAAAAAATTTTTTGACGGGGTTGGAACGTTTTAAATCTCGCAGTCTAAATGTCGTCGGCATAGAAAATTCAAAAACTCCAATACCGCCTCAAGATGTGCTCATTTACTTGACGCCTTATCTTTCGGGTTTGTTGCGTGCTTTTCAAGCTGAAAAATTAACTGCAAAAACTCTTGCAATTTATATTCCCTACGGTGTCAGTTCTGTCGAGCGGACTTTGGGGAGAAATGTATTGACTCACACCGCGTGGAAGTTTTTCGCCACTTCAATCGTTGAACTGGAAGACTTTAAAAAGAAATCTTCTGTGGGACTTCCCCGCGGGCTTTTCAGCGGCCACCCCAAGACGGATGTTTTTTTCGACAAGACGGAATTTAATTTCGAATGGAAGACGGTGCGCCCCGATGCAAAGAAAATTATTTGGGCACCGCACTGGTCGATGAGCGGCGGAATCAGACAAGCAACTTTCCAGTGGAATTTTCAGTTCATGTACGAATTTGCCAAAGATCACCCCGAAATTTCTTGGGTAGTCAAGCCGCACCCAAGGTTGCTTCGCAAGGCGATAGACGGAAAAATTTTCTCGTCGGTTGAGGATTTCAAAGAGTATTTGCAAAAGTGGGACGAGCTACCAAATGCAAAAGTTTATACGGGAACATACTATCAAGCCATTTTCGCTACGAGCGACGGCATGATTCACGACAGCGGCTCGTTCATCAACGAGTATCAATATGTTGACAAGCCCATGATTTTTTTGACGCGCGAGGGTGAAAAATTCAACGAACTCGGCAATGAAGTTTTAAAGGTCTCTTATCTCGTTGACGGAAAAAATTTGGAGGCTATCGCCGCGCTCATGCAAAAAGTTTTTATTGAGGGCAACGACGACAAAGCCGCCGCCCGCAAAAAAGTTTTCGACAAATATCTCAACTACCTGAAGGCTAACGGCATGCCGGCTGCCGAGTTTATTTATAAAAGTATTGCCGACGAATTGAAGAGGCGGATTTAATTGATCAGAGTCATCACTTACGGCACCTTCGATCTTTTTCACGAGGGACATTATCGGCTTTTGCAGTGCGCCAAAGCTTTGGGAGAAAAATATTTCCAGCACGTCGTTGAGGAAAACGCGCTACAATGTTTTGCGCGTGGGCATAATCGGCAACGGGCGAATCGCCAACAGGTTTATTCCCGAAGCAAAATTTGTAAGCGGTCTCAACGTTCAAAATATCTATAACCCCCGCCGCGAAAGTGCCTAACGTTTTGCCAAAAAATGGGATATAAATCCTTTTGACGAGTTGGAAAAATTTTTCGAGACGACCGACTTGGTTTACATCGCCTTGCCGCACGAAACGCACTACGATTACATAATTTCGGCGTCGCTCGCAGTGGAAAAATCGGAGCGATAAAAAATGTCGAAGCTTGCTTCACGAAACTGGAAAACAAAAATAATCGCGAGCTGACGAATTTTGATTCGGTCAGATTCGAGACGATTGACGGCGAAAACGGCTTGGATATTTTCACAAAGGCCTCGTTCTCATTTTCGGCGGGGCTGGCTACGGCACCTTGCGGGCTGGGCGTGAAATCTGAAGGTCGGCTTTTAATTTCCGGCACGGAAGGTTACATCGTCGCGACGCCGCCGTGGTGGAAGACGACCAACTTTGAAATTCACTACGAAGATCCCAACGTCGTGGAAAAATACAACGAAAGTTTTTTCGGGGACGGACTGCGCTACGAACTGGGCGACATGCTCGCGCTTATAAACGGAATCGAGGAAAATCGTTTCAAACTCACCCTTGAAGATTCTGTCGCTTTGGCGGAAGTCATGGAAAAATTTCTTTCGACGCGCTTATAAAATTTTCTCGACAATCCCGCAGGAAAAAATCTTGCGGGAAATTTTTTTGCGGCGAAAATTTATGTTATAATATGCGGAAAAAATTAATCGCCGCGCAGGAGAAAAATCGTGAGCAACTTTATCGAGCTTGGAAAAAAAATTTACGACTTGAACAACCCGCGGGAGGCGCACCGATTCGCCGTGTTCGTGGCGCGCTGTTGTCTTCACCCGCAAAGAATGAGCCGCCTGGAAAAATTTTTCGCGCGGTCGGAGCTGATGAAAAAAATCGCGGCGGGCTATCCGTTCGTCTTCGAGCAGGCGACGCGAGCATTTTTTTTTCATCGGTCGACGTTCGAGGAGCGTGCGCGAATAATCGAAGAGCACATGGAATTTTTATCGGCGCGTTTCAACGAAAAATTTTTGCTGACACTTTACGGCGACAAAAAAATCGAGCTGTGGAAAATGAATTTGGACGAGCAGCTCGGCGAAATGAAATTGGTTTTGTGCGCGGAACCCGGCCAACGCAAAGAAGGTCTGGCGGCCGTGATGTTCGATTTGCCCGGCGAGGTGCCCGTCTATCAAATTTTATTTTGGATCGCCCGCGACGCCGAAAAAAATTGGTCGATGTTTATCGGCGCGATGCAAGGCCCCAACGTCGAAGACGCAAAAGATCTCGTCAAACGCATAACAAAAAAATGCCACGCTTACCGCACGAAAAATTTGATTCTCTTCGCCGCGCAATCCGTCGCAAAAAATCTCGGCCTGAAAAAAATTTTCGCCGTCACAAACGAGGGCTACTACGCCAACAACCACGTGCGCCGCGACAGAAAATTGAAAACGTCCTTCAGCGATTTTTGGGCGGAGGTCGGCGGCCTTCCGACAAATGACGAAAGATTTTTTGAGCTGCCCCTGACCGAGACGCGAAAAACTTTTGAAGAAATTCCGTCGCACAAACGCGCACAATATCGGCGGCGGTTCGCGCTGATGGACGAGCTGGACGCGGCGATCGAAAAAACTTTGCGAGGATTTGAAAATGCGAATTGCGATTTTTGAAAACATCATGACGCCCGGCGGCCACGAAGTCGAGTTCGACAGAATTTTGGTCGAGGAATTTCGCGCGCTCGGTCACGCCGTCGAATTTTTTGTCCCCGAAAATTTTTCCTTCCAATTCGATTATCAAACGCCCGTCACGCGGCTCAAAGGCGAGGCCGTCACCTACACCAACTCGCGCGGCCTGAAAAAAATTTTCGCGGCGGCCAAAAGAGAAATAAATCGTCAGCGGTGGTACTCGCAGCTTTTCGACGCGCAAAAAAATTTCGACGCGCTAATCATCCCCACGTCCACGCACAGATATTTGCGGGCGTTGAATCACTCCGCGCTGAAAAAAATTTCCGTGCCGCTGATTTTTATTTTGCACGGAATAAATCCCGCAGAGGCTCCAAAATTTTTGGCGGCGGCAGAAAAACTTTCGTCGAACAAAAACATCAAGCCCGTCGTGCTGACTTTTTCAAACTCAATCTTCGGCGAGCGACGCAAAAATATTTTCACGATTTATCCGCCGACTTACACCGCCCGCGATTTGCAAGTCGCGCCGAAAATTTCTGCGGCCGGAAAAATTTTGAAGGTCGGCTTCTTCGGACAATATCGCCGTGAAAAAAATCTGCGCGGGCTTTTGGAAGTTTACCTCAAAGGAAATTACACGCGCAAAGTTGAGTTGCAAGTCCAAGGCTCGACGATGCACGCGGAAGATTCGGACGACTTTGAAAAAATTATCGGGCAATATCGCGGCGTCGAAGGCTTGAGTTTTTTGCACAAAGGTTTGATCGGTGCCGAGTGGCAACGGGCGATTTTGAACGTCGACGCGCTGTTGATGCCCTATTCCGCGCCGCGCTATCGATATCATTGGGGCGGCATGCTCTTCACGGCTATCGGCTTCGGAAAACCCGTGGTGGCCAGCGACGACATGAACCCCGAAGTTTTCGAGCTTTATCGCGTCGGCGAAACTTTTCAAAGCGGGAATCTCGACGACCTGTCGCGCGTCCTGGAAAAATTCATCAACGACTTCGACAAAAATTTTCCAACGTACTCAAAAAATTTGCGGGCGGCCGGCGAAGATTTTTCCCCCGTGAATTTTGCTCGGCGGCTTGAAAAAATTATGGAGGACTCTCATGGCTAAAGTTTCCGTGTTGATTTTGGCGAAGAACGAAGAAAAATTTATCGGCGCGTGCATAAAAAGCGTCCAAAGTTTTGCCGACGAGATCGTTGTCATCGACGACTTCAGCAGCGACGCAACCGCCAAAATTTCCGGCGACCTGGGCGCACGTGTCGTTCAACGCGCTCTCAACGGCGATTGGGGCGGCCAACAAACTTTTGCAATCAATCAGGCGCGTTTCGATTGGGTTTTTTTCATCGACGCGGACGAAAGAGCCACGCCCGAACTTTCCGCCGAGATAAAAAAAATTCTCGCGGCCGACGATAAAAAATTTGCGTGGCGGACGGCGCGGCTGAGTTATTTTTGGGGACAACCCCTCAAGCACGGCGGTTGGTTCCCCGATTACGTCACGCGACTTTTTCCCACGGCCGGCAGTTACGTCACGGGCTTCGTTCACCCGCAAATTCATCACACGTGCGAAGAAAAAAATTTCCCGGAAAAATCTTACCTCGTCCACTATCCTTATCGCGATTGGAATCATTACTTCAACAAGCTGAATTTTTATACGACGCTGGCCGCCAAAAAAGCTCACGAGCAGGGCAAGACCGCAAATATTTTTGACATGATTTTTCATCCGCTTTGGGCGAGCTTCCGTATGTATTTTTTGCGCGGCGGTTTTTTGGACGGGCGAATCGGTTTCGTGCTGGCCGGCTTCCACTACTTTTACACCATGGCCAAGTACGTCAAGCTTTACTACTTCGGCAAGGAAAATGTTCACGTCACGGAGCAAGAAGATGTTTAAAAATATTTTGGTCAACGCGCTGGTAAATCTCGGCGACGTGGTGCTAACGACTGCCGCGCTGGCTCTCATCAAAAAAAATTTCCCCGACACGAAAATCACAATGCTCGTCAAGCCCGCAGTCAAGGACGCCGTGATTGATAACCCCGTTGTCGACGATGTGATTGTCCTCGATTATCGCGCGAAGGAAAATTCTTTCGGGAAGATGCGCGCGCTGATTAAAGAGATTCGGCGGCGCAACTTTGACTTGGCAATTTCATTCGACCGCAAGCTGCGACCCGCGCTGATTAATTTTTTCGCCCGAATTCCGCGGCGCGTCGGTCCCTCAAAAGTTTTCGACGACAACAAAAGCCGCGTGACTTTGCTTTACACCGACGTTGTGGAAATTTCTCACGACCTGAACAAAACTTTGCAGGCGGAAACTTACCAGGAAATCGTTCGCAAATTTTTTAAGCTCGAAGGTCACGCCGAACCCGTCTTCCCTAAAAAAAAATCGCCCGTCGCCGAGGAATTGCTCGCGCGCCTGCCCGAAGCTAAATTTAAAATCGCGCTGTGCGTCAAAGGAACTTTCCCGCTCAAAACTTGGAGCAAAGAATATTTCGCCGAAGTCGTCCAAAATTTGCGGAAAAATTTCGACGCGGCATTTTTCATCGTCGGCGCGCCCAACGACAGAGATTATGCTGACGAAGTTATAAAAGAAATCGGCGGCGCGGAAAATTTTTGCGGCGAAACTTCTCTGACTGACCTGGCGGAAATTTTTCGTCGCACGGATTTGTTCATCACCGTCGACACGGGAGCCACGCACATTGCCGCGACGACCGGAATTAAAATGATCACGATGTACGGCTGCACAAGCCCCGACCGCTGGCACCCGATTAATCCAAACGCCGTCGCCTTAACGAGCCGCGAGCCGTGTTGCCCGTGCACAAAAAAAATTTGCGACGAGCCGCGCTGTTTGAAAAACGTCACGCCCGCGCAAGTCCTCGAAGCCGCAAAAAAATTTCTCCGCTCATAAAAAAATGCACCTTCCAAAAAAATTTCGGAGGGTGCTTTTGATTTTTCGAGCGGAGCGTCATTCAAAAATGTTGTGCTTGACGCGGTCGTGCTCCTCGGATTTTTTCGCGTTGTTCCAGCGATCGGTCGAGCCGACAAGGTAGCCGGTTATTCGGCGAATGCGTTCAAATTTTTCTCCGCGCGCAGTGTAGCTCACGTCGACCAAGCCGTCGTCACAAAGCTTGACGGAAATCGTTTTGATCGGCTCCGAGACGCGCCCGCGAACGTATGCAACGTAATTGGCGGCCTCTTCGCGCGTGCCGTCGTCAATCCCGATGAATTTAACTTTAACGCCGTCGACAATCATAAAAATCACTTCCTCAAATCAATTTTTTTATCGTCAGGCAAATCCAACGTGCGAATCGGGAACGGAATGTTGATCCCCTCTTCGCGATAACGTTTCGTGATCGCCTTGATGAATTCGTGCTTCAAAAGATATTGGTTCGTAAAAGTTTGGACGTGCATGACCGCGTTGAAGTCAATCGACGAGTCGTTGAATTTTTGGAAGCGGACGACGGGAGCCAGCTTGTTGCGGTCAATGCCGTTATCGTCGATTCTGGGTTCGTAGCCGTCAATTTTAATTTGAAGCTCGCGGGCAACCTCAACCGTCACGCGCTCAACTTTTTCAAGGTCGCTCTCATATCCGACGCCGATTGGCACGACAACGATGATATCGTCGCGCGGCTGAGAATAATTCGTCGAGACGGCGTTGGCGATAACTTTGTTCGGGATAACCACGACGCTGCCTTCGTTTGGCGGCATGACGGTGATGTATCGCCAGTTGATGTCGATGACGCGGCCTTCGTCGCCGGTTGAAAGCCTGATGTAATCGTTGACGCGAATTTGCTTGGAGATCATGAGCAACAGCCCGGTAAAAATATTTTCCAACGGCTCTTTCACGCCCATTGCAAACGCCACGGAGCCAAAGCCCATCGCCGCCATAATCGGCGCAACCGAAATTCCGAAATAGTCCAGAACAATCAGTGCGCCCGAAGCGTAAATCGCCGCACGAAAAATCGTGTCAAGCAAAGTCGATTGAGTCATGTCGCTCGTCTCGGAAAATTTCAGCCGAATGAAGCCCGAAAGCGTCCGCTCACACACCCGCGTTATCGAAAAAATTATCATCGCGAACAGAACGTACGAAAAAATTTTTTCCAAGCCCGCCGGCAAATCCGACGTCGTAACGACCCAATAAAGACCAATCACCATGCAAAGATAAATCGGCACGCCTTTCATCGCGCGGAAAAAAATTTCCATGAGCTCCGATTCGCTGGACTTGACGTGGTGCGCAAGTTTTTGCGTCAAAAGCCGATTGACGACGACGCCCACGCAGAACGCGACAACCATTATGCACGCCGGCAAAATTAATTTATGCCCCAACGCCAACCAGTCGATATTTTGAAAATAACTCAAAAAAAGTTCCTCCTCTTGAAAAAAAATTTATGGCTGATATATTAAGCCTGAAGGAGTTGATTCACATGAACGAAATTTTGATCGAGGGAAAAAATTTGCGGCTGAGGCGGGCGAACATGGCCGATTTAAATTACATCATGACGCTGCAGTACACGCCCGAAAATTTGAAGTTCATCGTGCCGTTCGACATGAACTATCACCGCGAAAATATAAATTCGGACGGAGCGGAAAAAATGGACGTGATTGTCGAGGAAATCGCGACGGGAAATTCCGTCGGCTACTTCATGTTGCGCAAAATGGATTCGCCGAGCATCGAATTCACGCACGTCATCATCAGCCGCAAAGGTCAGGGCTACGGGCGCGAGGCTTTGAAACTTTTGCTCAAGTGGACGTTCGAGCTCAAAGATTTTCATCGAGTGTGGATTGACTGCAAAGACTACAACAAAATCGCGCTGCACCTGTACGAGAGCCTGGGTTTCGTCCGCGAAGGTTTCTTGCGCGAATATCTTTTGACCAATGGCGTCTACGAAAATTTGATCGTCTTCGGAATGCTCGACAGCGAATATTTTAATCGGCAAAAATAATTTCGTCTTGAGGAAAAAATTATCCCCCGCCGCGTGCGAGGGATTTTTTATTTCGTCGAAAAATATTTACACAGCCTTAGCCAAATCCTCGCCGAGTTTGCGGCACTCGTCCAGAGCGGTGTCGTCGGGGGCGTTTTCGGCAATCACGCTGCCGACAAATTTCGCGCCGGCTTCTTTTGTGCGCTCGCTCCAATTTTCCATCCAGATGCCGCCGCCCCAACCGTAGCTGCCGAAAAGTCCGACGGGCACGCCGTTGAGTTTCGCTTCGGCCTCGGTGAAGAAAGGCTCGAAAGAATCTTCTTCCAAAACTTCGTCGCCCATGGCCGGGCAACCGAAAAGGAAACCGTTGTAGTCCGCCATGTCCGTCGCGTTGAAGTCGTCAACCTGGAAAACTTCGACGTCCGCGCCCGCAGATTTTGCTCCTTCGGCTGCGGCGTTGGCCATCTCTTCGGTGTTGCCGGTGCCGCTCCAAAACACGACCGCGATTTTACTCATCAACAATCGCCTCCAAAAAATTTTACTCTAAGCCGCGCACATATTAACACAGCCGCCCCCAAAGCGTCAATAAATTTGCCGATATAAATTGCGCAAAGCAGCAAAGGGTTGTATAATCGCGCTAATGATTTTTTAATTTTCGGAGGGAAAACGATGCGCGAATTGCTCGGCCGAATGCACGCGTGGATGGCCGCCTATATGAAAAGTTTTTATTCGGAAGACGCCCAAGTCCAACAGGGAATTTTGATCAAAGAAAAACACACGGGTTACGTCACGGCAAATTGTGTGGAGCTGGCAAAATTTTTAAATCTCTCCGCGCACGACACAGACCTTGCGGAAATCATCGGCCTCTTTCACGACGCGGGACGTTTTCGCCAATACAGCCTTTACAAAACTTTCAACGACGCCGACAGCGCAGACCACGCCGACCTCGCTTTGAAAGTTATCGACGAGCTGAATTTTTTCCAAGAACTTTCCGCCGCCGATTTGGAGCTCGTGAAGTTCGCGATTCAAAATCATAACAAAAAAATTGTCGCGCCGACCGACAACGCAAGAAAAATTTTGTTCGCAAAAATTATTCGCGACGCCGACAAGCTCGACATCTACCGCGTGCTCGAACCTTTCCTCGCGCAGGAAAACGCCGACAAAATGCCGCAGTTCATCAAGTCGAAAGGAAATTTGGTCGCAGACATCAGCCCCGACTTCGTAGAAAATTTCGTCACCGGAGAGCAGGCTGACTATACAAAAATCCGCACGAACGGCGACAGAAAAATTGTTCGGCTCATGTGGATTTACGACGTAAATTTTTCCTGGACGATGAAAAAAATCGTCGAGCGCGGCTATATCGAAAAAATTATTTCAAACCTGCCCATGGACGAAAAAATTTCCGAGGGCGTCCGCCGATTGAAACTTCACGTCGAAAAAAAATTAAGGGAGTCTTGATATGATAAATTTTGTTCAGCAGGAGATTGAAAACGATTTGAAGGCGGGCAAATACACCGACGGAATCCACACGCGCTTTCCGCCCGAACCCAACGGCTATTTGCACATCGGCCACGCAAAAAGTGTCTGCTTAAATTTCGGGCTCGCGTTGCACAACGGCGGCCTGTGCAATTTGCGCTTCGACGACACCAATCCGACAAAAGAGGACGTCGAGTTCGTCGATTCGATTCAAGAGGACATCAAGTGGCTCGGCTTCGATTGGGGCGACAGAAAATTTTTCGCGTCGGATTATTTCGGCAAGCTTTACGATTTCGCCGTCGAACTCATCAGGCGCGGGCTGGCTTACGTCGACGACCTGAGCGCGGAAGAAATTCGTGCTTATCGCGGAACTTTGACTGAACCCGGAAAAGAAAGCCCGTGGAGAAATCGCAGCGTCGAAGAAAATTTAAATTTGTTCACGCGAATGAAGAACGGCGACTTCCCCGACGGATCAAAAGTTTTGCGCGCGAAAATCGATATGGCCAGCCCCAACATCAACATGCGCGACCCGGTCATCTATCGAATCTCGCGCACAACTCATCATCACACCGGCGACGCTTGGCTGATTTATCCCATGTACGATTTCGCGCACCCGCTCGAAGACGCGATAGAAAATATCACGCACTCGGTTTGCACTCTGGAGTTTGAAGATCATCGCCCGTTTTACGATTGGCTTTTGGATTCTCTCGGCTTCGACCCGAACACCCGCCCGCGACAAATCGAATTCGCCCGCCTCGACTTGACAAACACAATCACAAGCAAAAGAAAACTTCGGCAGCTCGTCGAAGAAAATTTCGTTCGCGGCTGGGACGACCCGCGCATGCCGACACTTTGCGGCTTGAGGAGAAGAGGTTTCACGCCCGCCGCGATTAAAGATTTTTGCGAGAGAATCGGCGTGGCCAAAAGTAACAGCGTCGTCGATATCGCCATGCTCGAACACTGCGTCCGCGAAGATTTGAACGAAAACGCCGACAGAATTATGGCCGTGCTCGACCCGCTCAAAGTCGTGCTGACAAACGTCGATGAAAATTCCGTCGAGTATTTGGCGGCGGAAAATCATCCCAAACGCGGCGGCTCTCGTTTCGTTCCCTTCACGCGGGAAATTTTTATCGAACGCGAAGATTTTATGGAGGACGCACCAAAAAAATTTTTCCGACTCAAACCCGGCGGCGAAGTTCGTCTCAAGCACGCTTACATCATCAAATGCGAGGAAGTCATAAAAAATTCCGCGGGCGATATCGTCGAACTGCGTTGCACAATCGACCCGACGAGCAAATCGGGCGGCGCGACTGCCGGCAGAAAAATCAAAGGCACGATTCATTGGGTCAGCGCAAAATTTTCTTTGCCCGCCGAAGTCCGCCTGTACGATTACCTTTTGACGACCGACGCCCAAGGAAATTTGCCCGAAGATTTTATCGCCGCGCTCAATCCAAATTCGCTCGTCGTCAAGCAGGCTTTGATTGAACCTTCCGTTCGCTGGACAAATTCGGGCACGCACTATCAATTCTTGCGGCTGGGTTACTTCGTAGTCGACCCGGACACCACGCCCGATAAATTGGTTTTCAATCGCGTCGTCGGTTTGAAAGACACGTGGGCAAAAGTCAAAGCGAGGTAAACAGTTATGAAAAAAAGCAACGGAGAAATTTGGTCGCACATTTATGCACACGAAAACATCGGCGACGACCCCAACGAAAAATTTTATTCGGGTCCGGGCTCGCACGACGAAAAAATTATCGTGCCGTACATTGAAACTTTGCTCCAACTCATCACGAATAATAACATTCGCAACATCGTCGACGTGGGCTGCGGCGACTTTTGGATTATGCGCCACGTGCTCGGTGCTCTTTCCGAAGCAAAGTATAATTTTTTCTACACGGGCGTTGACGTCGTCGAAGAGTTGATAAATTATAACGCCGCCCGATTCCAAGACCCGCGCATAAGATTTCTTTGCATGGACGCCGCCGACGAGGAGCCTTTGCCCGACGGACAACTCCTGATCATTCGGCAGGCTCTTCAGCACATGAGAAACGCCGATATCAAAAAAATTCTCGGCAAAGCGGAAAAGTTCAAGTACCTTTTCATCACGGAGCACATTTACGACGCGCCCGACGCCGTTTACAACGTGGACAAGGAAAACAACAATTCCACCAGAGGCCAATACAATTCGGGCGTTTATCTGGAGCATCCGCCGTTCAATTTCAAAAATATCGTGCACCTGCTGAAGATTCCTTATCAATACGGCGGCACCATAAGGAGCAGTTTGATAATCAATTAAGGAGATGACAGCCTTGCCGAAAATTCCGCGCGGCCTGACCGATAAAGACATGGTAAAAAATTACGTCGAAGAGGAGACAATTGAACAGCAACTCCTCACCGCCGCCAAAAAAGCCGAAAAGCTCCGTTTGGTCGCCGAGGCCGAAGCACCGCCCGCACCGCTGGCCAAAGCCGGTTTCACGCCCGAACTGACCGACAAACTCGGCCGAGAACTCCTCGCGCTCAAAATCGAACTTTCAAACGCGGGCGTCCAAAGCTACAACTTCAAAATAAAACGCGACGGCGAAAAAATTACTCTGACCGTCACGAATAAAAAACTTTTTTGACCGAAAAATTTTTTTCGAGAGGAAGGTAAATTAATGGAAACTATGACGATTGTGGCGATTGTGATTTTCATAACCGCCTACGCGCTGATAATTTCCGAAAAAATCCACCGCACGGTTGTCGGACTTTTCGGCGCAATGCTGATGATTCTTTTGGGAATTATCGACCAGGAAACCGCCGTGCACCACATCGACTTTAACACAATCGGACTTTTGATGGGCATGATGATTGTCGTCAACATCACCAGCGAAACCGGGCTTTTCAATTTCCTGGCGATTTGGTCGGCCAAAAAAGTCAAGGCGCAACCCGTCGCGTTGCTCGTCGCGTTGAGCACGTTGACGGCCGTTTGCTCCGCGCTCCTCGACAACGTGACCACCGTCCTTTTGACTGTGCCGATAACTTTCAACATCGCCGCGCAACTCAAAGTCGACGTAAAACCGTTCCTCATGGCGCAAATCATCAGCTCGAATATCGGCGGCACGGCAACGCTCATCGGCGACCCGCCAAACATCATGATCGGCTCGGCTGTCGGCCTCAGCTTCGGCGATTTCGTCATGAACATGACGGGCGTCTCAATTTTAATCTTCGTCGTGACCGTCGCGATTTTGATGGTGATTTACAAAAACGATCTTCACACGAAACCCGAACTCCAAGATAAAGTCATGCGCCTCAACGAGTACGAGCAGATAACCGATCACCTGCTGCTGAAAAAATGTTTGTTCGTCCTGGCGATTACGATTTCGCTGTTCGCCTTCCACGGCATGCTCGGTCTCGAATCGGCAACGGCGGCTTTGACGGGCGCAAGTCTTTTGCTGCTGATAACTTTTTCCCACAACGAAGAAATGATCGCCAAAATGCTCAGCAAAGTCGAATGGCTCGCAATCTTTTTCTTCGGCGGACTGTTTATCCTCGTCGGCGCACTGGTTGAAACGGGTGTCATAAAAATGTTGGCGCAGGAAGCAATGGAAATCACTCACGGCGATTTGACCTTCACCGCGATTGTCATCATCTGGATGAGCGCGCTCGCCTCGGCGTTTATCGACAATATCCCGTTCGTCGCCACGATGATCCCGCTGATTAAAGATATGGGCGCAATGGGCTTGACGAATCTCGACCCGCTGTGGTGGAGCTTGGCTTTGGGCGCGTGCTTGGGCGGCAACGGAACTCTCATCGGTGCCAGCGCAAACGTCGTCGTCGCCTCAATGGCCGCGCAACGCGGACGTGCAATTTCTTTTATCGGCTTCATGAAAGTTGCCTTCCCGCTGATGATTCTGTCGATTATCATTTCCACCGCCTACATTTATTTCCGCTATCTGTAAAAAATTTTTTCGGTCGGCAAAAATTTTTTGTCGGCCAATTTTTTTTGGAGGCTATTATGAAAATTTATCCTGATTCAAAAGTTTATGTCCTTTGTCCCGGAAATTTTCACACGGGCGGCCCCGAATCTTTGCACCAGCTCGCCTCGCAACTGATTTCTTTCGGCGTGGAAACTTACATGGTTTACAATGCACTGTTGAACGTTCCCTTCAATCCCGATGATCCCGTGCACGACGCTTACAAAAAATATCACGTGCCGTACACCACTTTGATCGAAGATCATGCGAAAAATATTATGGTCGTCCCCGAAACCGGGACTGCGGAACTTTTCAGCGGGAAAAAAATTCGTCACGTCCTCTGGTGGATGAGCGTCAACAATTACTTTATAAATGTCATGGCAATCTTGGATCTCTTTTTGAAAAATCCGCTCGCCGCGCCCGTGAGAAAATTTTTTACTTTTTACGACGCGGACAAAAATCTTGAGCACTGGTTCAAATCCGAATACGCCCGACAATTTCTCGAAGTCAACGGAATCCCGACGAAAAAAATGCATCACGTCGAAAGTTACATGAGCCAAACTTTCCTCAGCCGCGCAGAAAAAATCGACTTGAGCGCGAAAAAAAATCTCGTCGCCTTCAATCCCAAAAAAGGTTTCGAGATAACTCAACGGCTCATGAACGCCGCGCCCGATATCGATTGGCGGCCGATTGAAAACATGACGCCCGCGCAAGTCCAAGAACTTTTGGCGCAAGCAAAAATTTATATCGATTTCGGCACCCACCCCGGCAAGGACAGACTCCCGCGCGAGGCTGTGATTTCAAAATGCGTCGTGATAACCGGCAGGCGCGGCGCGGCCGCCAACGACGTCGACTACAACATCCCCGCCGAATTCAAATTCAACGACGAAACGCATCCTCTGCAAGTGATTGAAAAAATCCGCGAGGTCTTTGAAAATTTCACGGGAGCTTTCGCCGCACAAAAAAATTTCCGCGACAGAGAACTCAACGCCAAAAAAAATTTCGCGGAGCAAATCGCCGCGGCCTTCGAGATAAAAAATTTTCCGCCGGAAGGTGTCGCGCTCGTTCAGGGCGTCGGCGAAAAAAGTTATCTCATCGATCAAGTTCTCCTCAAGACCAAAAATTTCGTGACAAAATTTATCGTCGACGACGCGGCCGCCGCTTTGACCGACACGACTTCAGAAAAATTTATCTGGCGCGAACAAAACAGAAATTTTTTGCGCTTCGACAAGGAGCCGATCGAAATTATTTCTCGCGACGACGCAAAATTTTTGTATCTTGAAGGGCGGATAAAAAAGTTCGCGCTGTTCGAGCCGATCGCCGCCGAATTTGACGACGTAAAAAAATTTTTCGAGCCGAAACTCTCCGACGTCATGATCTTCAGCCGCTGAAAAAAATTTTCGCCGAGCCGTTTAAAGCTTGGCTATTTTTTTTGGTTGAAAAACTTCGCGCATCTCGGTCGATTGAAAAACTTCGCGCGCGCTGCCGATTTTCAAAACTTTTTTGTTGAGCAGGATAACTTTGTCCGCGAATCGCTCGACCATTTCCAAATCGTGCGAGATTAAAAGGATTGCCATGTCTTCCGCGGATTTCAATTCGGCGACGAGCTCGTAAAAAATTTTCATGCCGACCTTATCCACGCCGCTTATCGGTTCGTCGAGCAAAAGTAAATCGGGTAGCGGGTCGAGAGCCAACGCCAAAAGAATTCTTTGCAGTTCGCCGCCGGAAAGTGCGCCCAGTCTTCGGTCGATGAGATGTTCGGCCTTCACGCGGCGAAGATTTTTTGTCACGCGCCCGCGAATAAATTTCGAACCGCAAAGCCACACCGGCCGCCACGTCAGGCACGCCATGAACAAATCCAAAACGGTCGTGGGGCTCGTCGCGTCGAATTTCAAAGTTTGCGGGACGTAGCCGATGATCGGGCGGAGGTGTTCGCCCTTCGCGTCGAAATAATTGAGCTTGCCCGCGTGATTGACTTCGCCGAGAATCGATTTTAGCAACGTGGATTTGCCCGCGCCGTTCGGCCCGATTAAAGCCGTCAGTTCGCCGCAATGAATCGTGAAGTTCACGTCCTCAAAAATTTTGAGCCGGCCGGCCGTGACGGAAAAGTTTTCAATCTGCGTCGTGCAAAGTTTCGATTGATTGTGTTTCATGTCGAGAGCCTCTTGAAAAATTTAATCGCAAGCGTCAAAGAAAAAATCGCGTACGCTGACAAAATCAAAATCGACGGCAAGCTGAATCCTTCGCGCAAAAGTTGGCTCGTGTGGGTGAGCGGCAAAATTTCTATCACGAAGCGGACGACGGGCGGCAACTCAGCCGTGGAAAAAAAAGTCCCGCACAAAAAACTCATCGGCATCAAAAGATACGTGTTGACTTGCGCCAGCTCCTCGTACGTTTGAACTTTCAACGCCGCGCAGAAGCACGCGCCCGCAAAAATTATCGAGTTGAGGACGACGACCGCAAAAAAATTCAGCGGCTCGGAAAAAAATTTTAACTTCGCACCAAAAATTATCGCGACGATTAAAATCAGCGCGGTGGAAATCAGAGCCCGCACAACCGCCGAAAAAATTTTCCCCAAAACAAACGCGGCCGGCTCAATCGGCGCACTCAAATATTCTTCCAAACTTTTGTGATAGACGCGCTCGGCGTGGACGGAAGTCACGCTCATGTAGCTGACGTTCATGGTGTTTAGCGCGACGATCCCCGGCACGAGAAAATCCAGATAGCTGCCCGACGCAAGATTTATATTTTTGCCCAAGCCCCAGCCGAACGCCACGAGATATAAAACGGGCGTGACCAGCCGCGAGAGAATAAATTTTTTCAGGCGACGACGCAGAACGATCCAATCGCGCCACATAACCGTTAAAATGTCGTCAATCATTTTTCAGCCGTTCGATCCGCTCAATTTCTTTCTTGTGGCTTTCCAGCGCGTAGCCGATTCGCACGTGCTCTTCTTCGTCGAAGTCGGGGCTTTCGTACGCCGCAGAAATTTTTTCCAGCCGCGCTTTGACTTCGGCCAGCTCATCGTCCAAAATAAATTTTTCTTTCAGCGCGAAACCGTAGACCGCCAAAATTTGTTCGCGCGTCGTGCGATAGAAAGTTTCTTCGCCCGAAAGTTCGCCGACGGATTTTGCCAGCTCCAAAACGATTTCAAGCGGCGGCCGTCCCGCGTTTATCATCTCGGAAAGTTTTATCCTAAGATTTTGTGCCGCGCCGAAAAATTTTTTGTCCGCCAAAAAAATCTCTCCTTTATCGAATCGTGACGAGCGTCGCGCCGGTTCCACCCTCGTCTTGGTCGGCAAATTGAAAATCGGCGACGGAATTGTTCGTGCGCAAAAAATCGTGGACGCCGCGCCGAAGTGCGCCCGTGCCTTTGCCGTGAATGATTAAAATTTTTTTCAGGCCGGAAAGTTGCGCGTCGTCGATAAATTTCCCGCAAACAATTTCCGCCTCGTCGACAGCCATTCCGCGAATGTCCAAAGACCTCGTGGCCGTCGAAATTTTCTGCAGCAAACCGAGCGAGTCGCGATTTTGATTCGTGACGGGCGGCGAAAAATTTTCTTGATTGTGGCTGACGAAGCGGCACGCAGAAATTTTCACGGTCGTGCGCATGGCTCCGATTTGCACGCTCAAAGCGTCGTCGTCAATGGCAAGGACGGTTCCCTTCTGGTCGAGCGGCTTGATGTAAACCGTGTCGCCGACGAGAAGATTTTTTTTGTTGATTCGGGTGCCGACAAATTTTTCCGCGATGATCCCCGTCGACGAATCGATTTCCGCCTCACGAATTTTTTCTCGCGCCTGCTGAATAACTTGCCGACGTTTTTTTATGCCCGCGTCGTCGAATTGTTCTTTGAGCGCGGCGATAATTTCTTCGGCCTCGCGTTTGGTCTCGCGAACCATGGCCGCGGATTTTTCTTTGGCCTTGCGGATGATGTCGCCTTTGGTCTTTGCGATTTCGTCGCGCATCTCGGAAATTTTTTTCTCGTGCTTGAGGACTTGTTGTTGACGTTCAAAAATTTCTGCGTTGCGCTGTTCAAAAATCATGCGTTGACTTTCAAGCTCGGAAATAATTTTTTCAAAGTTCGCGTGGTCGGCGGTGATTAATTGTTTCGCGCGAAGAATCAGACTTTGCGGCAAGCCTAAGCGTTGACTGACGGCAAAAGCGTTGCTCGCGCCTGGAATGCCAATCAGCAATCGATAAGTCGGACGCAACGTTTCCGAATCAAATTCGACGCTGGCATTTTCGATTCCGTCGGTCGAGTACGCAAAAGTTTTCAGCTCGGAGTAATGGGTGGTGGCGATTGTCGACGCGCCGATTTGCAGCAGCCGTTCGAGAATGGACATTGCCAAAGCCGCGCCCTCGTCGGGGTCGGTGCCCGCGCCTATTTCGTCGAGCAAAACCAAATCGGTCGCCGTCACGTCGTCGAGAATAGTAACTATTTTCGTCATGTGCGCCGAGAACGTCGACAGGCTCTGTTCAATCGATTGTTCGTCGCCGATGTCCGCGAAAATGTTCGTGAAGACCGCGATACGCGAGCCGCCCGCCGCAGGAATGTAAAGCCCCGCCTGCGTCATGAGCGCGAGCAAGCCGAGCGTTTTCATGGAAACGGTTTTGCCGCCGGTGTTCGGACCGGTGACAAGCAGCATGGAAAAATTTTCGCCGAGACGGATATCGACGGGCACGACTTCAGCGGGATTAATCAGCGGGTGCCGCGCGGCTTGCAGGTCGGTGAAATTTTCGAGCTGAGGTTCGGTGGCGTTGAGGTCGCGGGCGAGTTTTGCTTTGGCGAAGAGCAAATCGACGTCCGCCAAAATTTTTATGTTGGCGGTGAGGGCGTCGAGATTTTTCCTGACGGCGTCGCTGAGTCCGCGCAAGATTCTCATGACTTCGTGGCGTTCGGCGGCTTCGAGTTCCTTGACGCTGTTGTTGAGATTGACGACGGCCAGCGGCTCAATAAAAACCGTCGCGCCCGTCGCGGATTGGTCGTGGACGATGCCGGGGAACTGCGATTTGTATTCGAGTTTGACGGGCAGGACGTAACGGTCGCCGCGCATTGTGACGATTGCGTCCTGAAAAAATTTTTGCTTGCCGCTGTCGTGGAGGATGTTAAAAATTTCGTTCTTGATTCGGCTCTGAGCGGCGCGCAGGTCACGGCGAATTTTTTGCAGCTCGGAGCTCGCCGTGTCCCGAACGTTTCCGTGCTCGTCGATTGCGTTGTCGAGTTGGCGTTCCAGGTTTCCGAGAATTTCAATTTCGGTCGCGCGGGATTTTAATTGCGGCGCGTCGACTTCCGTCTCCTTGAAAAAAATTTTTACCTGCCGCATGGTGTACATCGTCGAGAGCACGTCGAGCAATTCATCGGCGGCGGCCGCGCTCCCGATTTTAATTTTCTTGAACGTCTCGCGAACGTCACGGAATCCTCCGAGCGGCGGCGCACTCACCGCAAAAATTTTCACGGCCTCCGTCGTCAACGATAAATTTTCTCTGACTGTCTCAAAATCGTCGGCCGGCTCAAGTTTTGTCGCAAGCTCCTTGCCGAAATTTGAAGTCGCACAATCCCGCAGCCGTTCCAAAATTTTTTCAAACTCCAGCGTCTTGAACGAATCTTTTATCATTGAATCAACCTTTCAATTTTGCGTTTGAAATATTTTAGCACGAAGTTTTCTTCCTGTCTTCAAAACTTTTAATCGTCCGCGAAAATAAAGCTGTTTTTTTGGCACCGTGGGCGTGAATAAGTTTGTCGCGTCAATGATTGTCTGTGTTGACAGCGTTAGCCATAAATCAAGCTCTCGAGCCGCGCGAACTTGAAAAGCGCGACACCCAAACAGCACAGTTAAGGTCGGCAGGATTGATATTTTCGATAGTTTTGGAGTCGGTTGACGGCGTATTGAATCTTTTGTTTTTCGAGCGCGAGCACGTCAATTTCCATTTGCTCATAAGTTGTGGCGGTGCCCATTAGCCGAGAAATCTCTATCGTGTCGTCGGCCGTCGTGCGCAAGTCTAACCAAATTTTCACCGCCGCGCGATTTGTGCCGCCAGCAATTTAGTTGATTTTCGTGAAGTCGACGACCATTCCGCTTTCATTGAAATTTTCGCGCCGCGCTTGTGCTGATTCAATATCTGATAGCGGGTGGTTGCCGATGTGGACGTGGAGCCCGCGAAATAAAATTTTTTCATACTGATTTCTCCGCTAAAAAAACTCCCCACGACTTCGGCCGTCAAAATTGTTGCTTTCAAGTTTTTTTTATGCGGGCAAAAATCTTTCGGGAATAAGTGAGAGCCGCGAATAGTTCTCTTCTCTTCGCTGTGCGGAGCAATGTCCGCCGCTTTGTTTATTGCTTTTTGATAATTTTGATAGAATAATTTTTTTTCCGCGAGCAGTGCAATCAAACACGGCAATTTTTTTGTTGGCGCGGTCGATTTCGTTGCCGGAGCCGCATATTTTTCAAGAATGGCGAATCCCTTGCCCAACACGTCACGATACATCTTGCAACAAACGTCTCTGCCGTAAACGCCTTTGATAACGACTGAGAGCGCGTCGTCGGTTATGCTTTCAATCTGTCTTGAGAAATTAACGTCAGCATTTTTTATTCCCGCCGCCGACGGTCTTTTTTCGCCGCGCGATATGACGGAATTCGTAGCGCGAGGAGAGCGGTTTTTTTGATTCGGCCGAGGTCGTGCCCGGAGTGTTCAAATTTCAATCCTCACGCGCAAAAAAATTCCCGATTGTTGGCAAAAATTCGCTCAACATTTTTCAAACTTGTTCATTTGTGCGCCTCCCGCGGCGTCGATATAAAATTAGGGTGTGTTCACACTATTGCTTTAAAGAAAATTAACGAGTAAAATAAAATCATAAAACTAACGCAGGAACAATATGCAAAGATGGAAAAATATTTGCCCAAACAAAGAGGAAATGTCAAAATTAACAATCTCCGGTTTCTCAATGCAATATTGTATGTAGCCGAGGTGGATGGCATTGTCAACGTCGATGTCGATTTGGCCTGCCTTAGTTCAACAATAGTGAAAGTACATTCGGACGCTTGCGGAGCTTTAAAAAAAGAGGAAAACAAGCAATCGTTGCGTCCGCAAAATTTCCTATAAATTTTTCTTTTTCAGACGGACAAGCTGGATGGACAGAGCGTATTCGGACAAAAAGGTGAGAGGATTGTGTCAGCGATTTTGTGTAAATAGCAAACCGCCTAAAAACGCCAACTTT
>CAMNFC010000019.1 GCA_946536925.1 uncultured Selenomonadales bacterium
GTTAAACTTTCTCACATTCACACTTTGCTTAATCGTTTATGAACACTGGTTCTCATGGCTGACAAATTTAAGAAAAGTCGGTGAAGATCACCATAACGCTAAGTTGACAGACAAACAAGTAGTTTATATTCGTAGAAACCCCGATCAATTAACAATCAAAAAATTATCTGTTGAATTTGGCACTAGTGAAAGCACGATTAGTCAAATCCAAATGGGGCGGCGTCGCAAAAGCAACGGAGAGCAATTCCGAATCTCTAAGACACCGCCAAGCCTGTCAGATGACATAAAAGAAAAGATCCGCACTGAATATTGTAAAGGAGTTAGAGGTTATGGAACTCCTGCACTTGCCAAAAAATACGGCGTTAGTGCAACTACTATTTACCACATTGTGAACGAAAGATAAAATTAAATACGACCGCCTTTGGGCGGTTTTTGGGTTGGAGGTGAATGCTGTGACTTTCAGTTATAACCCAGCCAAAGCAAATGATAATGGTCTTAACCAAATGAGGTTTTTTTTGGGCGATTGCCTCGTAACCGAAGCTGAGAAGACAGCATACCTTAGCGACGAAGAAATTTTGGTAACGTTAGAACAAAACACTTTTAAACGGGCAGCATTAAAATTAGTAGAGAGCCTTTTACATAGATTTATGTTCGAGGTCACGACTGAAATACGCGAGGCGAAGTGGCAACTCTCCGACCGTGTTGATTTTTGGGAGAAATTGCGCAAGCGTTTGAAAGATGAAATTGACGCGGAGGACGCCGCTCAAGCGTTCGGATTCATGGCCGGCAAATCACGCCCGCCCGCTTTTTGGCTGAAACAATTTGATTGGAGGCCGTGAAATGTATCTCCGACCTCGCAACGTCTTCGAAAAATTTATTGTCGAGGAAAAAGTTTCGAGCCTTGACGAACGCGGGAGCCCGATTGTGCGCTTTGAGCCGACGGACAAAATTCTTTTCGGCGTGATATCGATTACGACGCCCGTTGAAGTTGAAAAATATAAAAAGCTCCGCCACGAAGTCAGTCACTTTATCGTTCAGCGCGGCGGCTCTCAAAAAGCGAACGTCGGTGATCTTCTGGTCAAGGAAGACAAAAAATATCTCGTGCAAGCGGTTGAAAATATCGCGGGCATGGGGCAATGGCGGTATTACATGGTTAACGAAAGGAACGACCTATGACAGGAGAAGATCTTTATAAATTGCTCGGCGAACTTTACGCGCTGCGCGAAAAAGCTTTTGACGTGACGGAGACAATCGCCACACAACAATTCAATCACGCAATCGGCGACGCAATGTTCGAGTTCAAAAATCAGCTGGAAGAACTCGACGACACCATCAGCGAGAAAATCCGCGCACTTTTAAAATTCATGTTGAAGGACGAGGAACTATGAGCCCCGCGGCGGGTGCACGGCAACTCGAAATCGAAGTCAAGGCGACCGTCAAAGAAATTGAGGCGGCGGCCATTTCTCGTGCAACCAGGGGGACAAACATCATGCGCAACGCGGCGATTGAAATTCTCGGTCAAGACGGCGGCGGAAGAGTTTATCGCGGACATGTAGCTTCGGCTCCCGGTCAACCACCCGCTCCCGATACAGGCTCGCTTCGCGACAACTGGCAGGAATACGCGCCGATTGTCAGCGTCGGTTTGGGCGGCGTGAGGATTCAGCTGAAAATCCGTTCGCAAATGTTATACGCTGGCTATCTCGATAGAGGAACCCGTAAAATGAAACCGCGTCCGTTCCGAGAAAAAATCCGCGAAAAGTCGATTCCGCAAGTCGCCGCATTGTTCGGCTCAATTTGAGGTGAAAAAATGGATTTAATTATCAAAGGGGAGAACAGCACGTTCAACCCCGAAATTGTAAAACGCGGCGCGTTGATTCGGGCGCAACACGTGACTTGGTGCGAACCGCGCAACGGATTGATAACGCTCGTCGGGCGCGATTATGCCCGCGTACTTTTTTTGACGGGCGTGAATGCTGCGGCGTCCTATTTTACAATTCGGGCGTCGGAAGTCGCGGCCGGGCAGTGGACGATTCTGCTCACAAACGACATGATTGACGCGTACATTCAGCGGAACGCGGCGGCTTTCGATTTGGTCACCGAAGTTCGCAAACTTTTCAAGGAGGAGACGAATCATGATAACGACGACTGAATTGATTCAGGCTTTCGGCGTTTTCAAAGAGCTCATGGACGCGGAAAACGAAAAAGTTTACGTCAAGAAAGACGGCGCAAAAGTTTTGAGTACGAACGATTTCACCGACGCGCTGAAAGAAAAAATCGAATCGATAACCGATGAGCACATCGATCCGGCTGAAATCCGCGCGTTGTTCGAATCATGATTAGCAAAGAAAATGCGTTGGAGGCTTTCCGCGAATTCAAGGACGCGAGCTTGGCAAATTGCATTTGGGAGAACGGTCTGCGAATCAAGCGCGGCAATTACGAATATGTTTTCAACGCGGACGAAATAAAATATATCGGCGACGGCTCGGAATTTTTAATCGCGACTTTTGCTGATGAGTGGAATGAAAACGGCGCACCGCAACTTTCGGACGGTGTGTTGACTTTGGACGGCTCAAGTTATTTAACTCGCGGAGCCGTCGAACTCGGCGGGCGTGATTTTCAAATCGGCGGACGTGCATTCGAGAGCGCGGAAGATATGGCCGTCCGCAGAAAAATTTTCGAGCTGTACACGTCGGACGACTTAAATTTCAGCCTTTACTCGTCGGGCGCGGGCAAAAATCTTGACCTGCTCATCTTCAACGAAGGCACCTACGACATCTACAATTTCCCTGCGATTTTGGAACGCGAATTTACTTTCGTGCTTCTCTGGCGGCAAGAAACGAGCATGCTTGAGCTAAAAATCGACGGGAAAGAAATTTATTCGTTGAACGTGCCGGGATTCACCGCGCGAAAAAATTTCGAGCAAGTTTTGATTGGCGGCAGCATAAAACATTCGGGTGCGACGTGGAAGGGCACAATCAGCGATTTCAAAATTTACGACGGATATTGCGAGGCGTGAAATGGAACGATTAATCAAACGGCGATTGGCCGAAGATGAAGAATTAATTTCACAGCTGGCGAGCTACGGGAACGAGCCCGCCATTTTTTATGGCAAGGCCGCAAGCGACACAGATTCATGGCAAAATTATCCGTATATCGTTTTAATGGCCGACAAATTCTCCGACGCACAACACGGAATCGCGGGCATGCTCACGGTCGACATAATTTGCTCGTCGATAACAACGCAGCCGGCCGATATTGAGCCGCTCGTGCGGAAACTTTTGGAAGGCGTGATTTTCAAAGGCGAAGAAATTTTTCTTTTGCAATGGAGCAAGTCGGATTTGTTCCAAGAGCAAAACGCCGAACGAACCGCGCTGGTTGTCGGAATGACGATGACTTTTGATATCCGCGAACTGCCCGTGTGCGAGACGCCGACGCCCGACCCGATTAAAGCTCTCAATCGTTGGGCGAATTTTTTTGACGCAGATATCGCCGTCGTGGGCTTGACGGATTTTGGAGAAATTTTTGCCCCGACGCGAGAGCACCCCGCGCTTTGGATCAGCCAGAAAAATTTGGGAATGGCTCGGCAGATGAACACGACCGTTTTCAATTCCACGGAAATAAATTTCCACGTGTTTGCCCCCACGATAAAATCTCGCCGCGAATGGCTCATCGAACTTTATCACGCGCTGATTTTTTCAAAGGCAATCGAACTCGACGACACCACACCGCTGCGGCTGGAAAGTTGCGACGTAAATTTCGACGCGACCGAGATTCAAGGCCAACTCCAAACGTCGTGGGAGTACGGGATTTTCCGACGCAAAAATTACGCTCATCCGCTCAACAAAATTGATGTTGAACATCACGGCGGAGAGCTTCACGATTACGGCCGATATTTGAAGAGGTGAAAAAAATGTACACGATTGAAGAATTGGTTAAGGCCGCTCCGAAATTGGGATTCAGCAAAACTTTGATTGAAGCGGCATTGCGTCGCGCGGGCAAGAAAAAATTCACGCTCGAAGAGGCGCAACAAATCATTGAAGAATTCGCCACGCAGGAGGTGAAATAATCATGGCAAGGCTTTGGCAGCTGGGCGTAGATGAAGTTCGCCCCGGAACATATTTCAGAACGTCAAGCGGCGATGTCACGGTTGAAGGCGCAACCAACGGCATTGTCGCTTTAATTTACAAAGGCACTTGGGGGCCCTTGAACACGGTCGTCGATATTCGTCCTGAAGATTTGAACAATCTGGAAGAAATCGTCGGCACGGGCGCGGGTAATGCGGCGGCTCGGCAGGCTCTTATCGGCGGTGCAAAAATTGTTCGTTCCGTGCGTGTGGGTACGGGCGGCGCACGAGCCTATCGCGATTTGCGAGCCCCCGACACGACAAAGACCGTCACAAACGCCGACGGAACCAAAACCACAACGACCGTAAAGGGCGACAAATGCATTCGAATTTACGCCAAATACGCGGGCGTCTGGGATTTTTACGTCACGATCAAAAAGAATTTAATCACGGGCAAAAGACAGGCTCTTTTCTATCACGGTGGCAAATTGATTGACAGCGTCGAATTCAGCGCGGGCTCCAACGATTCAAGCGCGCTCGTCAACGCAATCAACAACAACGCCAAATTTTTCACCGCCAAAAGAATCAGAGCAAGCCAAAAACTCAAAGTCCGCGATTGTACACAGGCCGCCGTCACGTACAAGGGCGTTGACCCGACCGTGCGCGTTTCATCGTATTCAGCCAGCACCGAGATTTTGGAAAGTTACCGCTGGAATGTCATTATCGCCGCAACCAACTCCGCCGAAGTCCACGACGTTTTGGTTTCCTTCGTGCGTCAAAGTTATGAGGTCGGGCAATTGGGGATGACGGTCATTGGCGGGATTTCGAGCAACGCTTTTGCCGACAGAGTAGCTTACGCCGCCTCAATCAACGATTGGCGCGCCGTTTTTCTTTTGAACGGTTTCGTCGACAATCTTGGTACTGTTCGCCAAGGTTACCAGTCCGCCGCACGACTTGCCGGAATGATCGCCGCTTGCGAGACCAACGCCGCAATCACCCACCTTGTCATTCAGGACGCTTTGAGGCTCAACGAAAGCCTGACTTACTCGCAAATCGAAGACGCCCAGAAAAAAGGCTGCGTGGTTTTGTCTTTGAATGACAGCGACCAAGTTTGGGCCGACAACGCAATCAACACGCTCATAACTTTGGGCAACGACCAAGACGACGGCTGGAAAAAAATTCGCCGCACGAAATGCCGCTTTGAGCTCATGGACAGAATCAATCGCACGTGTGACAAACTCGTTGGACGCCTCAACAATGACGCCCGCGGCCGTGCCACAATCCTTGCCGCAATGACCACCGTTATCCGCGAGATGATAGCCGAGAGAAAATTAATTGAAGGCTCCTACGCAATGGAAAATCCCAATTACATTTCCACCGCAGATAAAGCATATTTCAAACTCGTCATCGGCGATTACGATTCGATGGAGAAATTTTATCTGGATTTTTGCTTCTCCTATGCAAACCCCTTCGACGAAAACGTGATCGCGTGATAAACTTGCACGAATAAAATTTAACGGCTCGCTTCGGCGGGCTTTTTGATTGGAGATGATTAATATGAGCTGGAATCAACGCGGCCTCTACGACCGAGACAATCGTTACGCTTTTTCAGGAAAAGACGCTTCCATTTTCGACGGCGACGGGCAATTGCTCTCGACGATTGAAACTTTTCAGGCGCAAGTCAATTTCACCAACGCGCAATATCAGCCTCTGGGTTCGCCGATTCAGCAGGAATTTATGGCGGGCTATGCGGTCACGATTGCGGCGACAAATTTCGTCGTCCAGAGCGATGACTTCCAACGTCAAATCTTCGACTTCTTCGTCAACGGGCGGCACGCGCCCATGTGGACGATTTCTTCCGTGATTCACGGTTACGACGGCTCCGAAGAGCAAGTCAATTTCTTCGACTGCGTGCCCACGGGTCAATGGGATATCGTTAATCTCACGGTCGGCGATATTCTCCGCAGGACATTAAATTTCCACGTGAATCAACCGCCCGATTTGCAAAAACTTTTGACAATCCCGTCTTGAGGTGAAAAATCATGGCAGAAAACGAAATCAACGCAGAGCAAATGGAGACCGATATTTACAACGCGCTCGTCGAGGCCGCCGAATTCCGCCCCGATAAATATTTTGAGGACGGCGAGAAAAATACTCTCACGGTTCAAATCCCGCGCAGAGGCAAAATCGTTTTCACGTTTGAAGTTCAGGCGATAACCGAAGATCAGCTGGCCAAATGTCGGCGGCAGAATTTGAAGAATCGTGGCAAAAGGACAGAGGAACTCGACGAGGGCAGATTCGCAAGCCAAATTATTTTTGAGGCGACCATCGACAAAAAAATTTGGCAGGACAAACGCGCGTGGAAAAAATTTAACGTGGCCAGCGGCGCGGATTTGATTAAGGAAATTTTGTCGCCCGCCGAACGAAATAAAATTGTGGAAGAAATTTTCAAGCTCGCGGGCTACGATGACGACTTGGAGGGCTTGATAAAAAAATGATTGAACGCGGCTCTGGTCGGCTCCGACTTTTGCACGCGATAAGAATCAAAGCGGGTTTGTTACCAAGTCAATTCGGAAAACTTTCATCGTTGGAGCAGAAATTTGTGCGGCAATCGGTTTTGGCGCAACTTGAGGAAGAAAATCGCAGATAGGAGGCGGAAACGTTGAGCGCGAGGACGATAACGATTGATATCTTGCTGGCTGACCAAACGTCGGGCAAGCTCAAAAATATTCAGCAAAGTTTGCTGGCGATGGACAAGACCGCCGCTTCCCTCGCGAATCGATTTAAATCTTTCGCAACGTCGAGATATATGGCGACGATGAGATTAATCGACCAAGTGACCGCTCCCGCCTCCCGAATTCAAAAAATCTTGCAGAAAATTTCCACGACGGCGTGGCGAATCAGTTTCAAAATTGCGGACGGGGCTTTGGCCGGAATCAGAAAAATCGAATCGGCGTTGATGAGGATTTCGGGCAAAGTTTACAACGTGGCCGTCAACGTCAAAGGCGCGGCTCTCAATAAATTGAACGGGTTGCTCGGCGGCGCGGCCATGGGTGCGGGAATGTTTATGCCAATGGCGGGCATGATGGGCGTGGGCTTTGGAATCGGCAACGCAATTCAATCTTACGCCGAATTCGAAAAGCAAATGTCACAAGTTCAGGCGATTCGACAGCTCCAAAAAAATTCGCCCGAAATGCAAGCCCTGCGTCAACAGGCAAAAGATCTCGGAATGCAAACGGCTTGGACGCGAAAACAAGTCGGCGAGGCTCAATATTATCAAGCTCTGGCAGGTTGGAGCACGGAAAATATTTTGAAGGCGACGCCTCACATGCTAAATCTTGCCAGCGCGGGCGGAATCGATTTGGGCAGAACGTCTGATATCGTCACCGACACAATGACCGCGTTTGAATTGAAGCCTACGGAAAATTACATGAACAAGCAAGGCAAACTCGTCAACGCGACGGAGCATTACATTGACATGCTGGCCAAAATGCAAGCCTCCTCGAACACGGACATTTCTCAAGCGGGCGAAGGTCTCAAATATTCGGCAAACGTCATCGGCAAGATGTTCAGCGGCAAAGATATTCAAACGCGCATGCAGGCCACCGAAGACACGCTGATTATGATGGCATTAATGGCCAACGCTGGAATCAAAGGCTCAATGGCCGGCACCGCTCAACGCGCAATTTTCGCCCGAATGACCAGTGGAAACCGAAATGCTTTTTGGCCGCTCCAAGGTTTGGGGATTGATTACATCGACAAGCAGACGGGCGACCTTCTCTTGCCGGGTGAAATCATGCGCAACATCAGCCGCAAATTCAAGGAAGGCATTGACCCGAGCAAACTTTTGGATTTCGCGGAATCAATTCAGGGCGAAAAAATTCACGCCGACACACGCCGCAAGCTCGATTCTTTTATCAGCCAGACGATGAAAAATCAAGGCAAAATGGGCTCGGCCGATATGGCCAAAATGGCTGCAATGCTCGCGGGGCAAGAAGCGATGAGCGGACTCCTCGCGGTGCTCATGGGCGATTGGGACGCAATGGCTCAAAAACTCGACGACGTGGGCGGCACGGCTAAAGATATGGCCGACACCATGCTGGACAATTTGGCGGGATCATTCACGAAACTTGGTTCTGCCTTCGACGCGTTTCAACAGGATTTATTGGAAGGCTCGGCGGGCAACGGCCTGCGCGGGCTGGTTGATTCTTTGACGGAACTTTTCACGCGAGCCAACAAATTATTTCAGGACGGAATTGACTTGCCCGACCTCGGAAAACTTTTGGCTGACGTCGTGACCCGTTTGAAAAACAAATTCCTTGAGCTCGACGGCATTGGTTCAATTCTCGCGGGCGGGGCTCTCGTCATGGGTTTGACCAAAATTATCAACCTTGCCCGAAGTGCGCTGGCAACTTTAAAAGGAATTCAAACTGCGGGCTGGGCAAGTACGTTGGCGGGCGCGGGCGGTGCGAAAGGCGGAGCTCTCGTTGCTCAAAAAGTCGGAACAATGACGGTCAGCGCGGGCGTCGTGAATATCGCCGGCAAAGTCAACGGCTCGGTCGGCGGCGGCGGTGTCGTCGGCGGCGGCGGTTCTCGGAAAAATAATCGCTTGCCCGATTTTTGGGTCACTCCTCAAAGACAAAACGCAAAGGCTATCATGGCCGATTATCAAGCCGTGAAAAATTATATTCGCGGCGAGCAAGCAAGCAAAATTATTCCTCCTGCTGCTCCGTCGAGATTCGCAGGTTTCGGGTCTGCGGCAGGAAGCGGCGCGGCGTTCGCGGGAATTTTTTCGCTCTTCGATATCATGAACACGCGCTCAATCGGTCAAGAAAGATTGGCGGCGGCCACTACTCCCGAAGAACGCGTCCAAATTTTAAAAGAAAATCGTCAAGCGGAATGGCAGGCGTCGGGCGGGGCTCTGGGTTCAATCGTCGGCGCGGCTATCGGTGCGGGTTTCGGTTCACTTGCGGGGCCTTTGGGAACTGCGATTGGCGGCGTCGTCGGCGGTATGCTCGGTGACACCATCGGCAGAATTTTAGGCGATCACTTCGGCAAGGACGAAAAAACCCCGCAAGGCGCGACAGATTATTTCGGCTTCAATGGCACGCCCGCTTTGCAATTGGGAGACAGTGCGCGACGTCGAGCCGCTGACATTGAAGAATCTGCGCGGCGGGAATATTCCGCTTTGGCCGTATTGGACAGTGCGCGGCGTCACTCGCTCGACATGCAGGAAAAAGCAACGCAAATCCAACTGAATCGTTTCAGAAAGATTGACGACAAGCTCGGCGTGTACAGCCCGTTCCGTTTTGGCGGCGGGACGGTTGAAGCACCGGAAATTTATCAATCGAAAATGAACGTCGGCTCAAAAGATTTTGAATTCAAAATGCCCGATATATCGGGTTTGTTTGATAAATCGTTGGGAAATGCCTTAACCACTCTTGTTCCTTCACTTCTGCCGTTCACTTTGTGGGATAACAAAGCGTCGGCAGCCGAACTTTCACCCGAACAACGCGCGACCGAAGGCCAAGTCTCCATGCCGCAAATCGAAATGCCCGAACAACCGCTTGACGAATGGTTCAATTTCGACGGCGTCAGCGAACGTTTGGCCGAATTGTCCGCGCAGATTTCCGAAGGTTTGAGCTCTGCCCTCGAAGGTGCAAGCGAAATGGTCAGTCAACTCGGCGCGTCAATCACGGAGAATTTGTCGGTTGCAATGGAAGGCGCGGGCGAAATTTTCAGTGGGATCGGCGAAACGATTTCCTCCGCGCTGGAAGGTGCAAGCTCGGCGGCGAATGCGGCTCTGGCTGAAATTCAATCGGCGTTCACCGCGGCCAAAGACACCGTTCAATCGTCGTGGGCTGAATTGCCGGGATTTTTCAGCGGGATTTTCAGCGGCTTGGGCGGTGCGGCGTCGGCTGCGGGTTCGGCCATTTATGCGGGCTTGACGTCGGTTATCGGCTCCGTTATCGGCGCGTGGCAATCTGCGGCCTCCACAATCAGCGGCATAATTTCTTCAATCGCGTCGTCGGCTTCGTCGGCGGTGGCGTCTGCAGGTTCGGCCGTGGCGGGCGCAATCGGTCTCACGGCTCACGCGGAAGGCGGATTCGTCACGTCGCCCGAAATTGCTTTAATCGGCGAGCGCGGCGCGGAATTGGTTTTGCCACTCACGAATCGCGAACGCTCGCTCGAACTTTTGAATCAAGCATCAAATATTTTGGGGCTCAATTCCGAGGAAAATTTTTCGGGCAATTCGTCTTCGGGCGGCGGGATCATTATCAATCTCGGCGGGTTTAATATCGAAGTCCGCGCCGATTCCGCGCAAGAATTTCTGGCCTCGATGAGGGAAAACATCCGCGAAGCCAGCGACCAAATCGCCATGCAACTTGCTGAATCAATCGGCGGCGTCCACAAAAATCAACCCTTGACCGCGTGAACTAAATCGGAGATACTTACAATCTCCTATATTATTCTTAACAAAAGTTTCGCAGAAAAAGGCTCGTGCGGCACCACGGGCTTTTTTCGTTGGAAGGAGTGAGACCTGTGGCATTGGCCGTTTCGGAATTCGTGGCGGCGGTTCGCAAAAGTTTGATTGATTTTGAAGGGCGCGTCACTCGCTCCGAAATTTATTTGACGAACGTGGAGACCAACGAAGAAGTCCACCTTTGCTTCACGCCCGAAAAAATCAAAGTTCAATCCGACGTCAATTTCAGAACTTATAACATCGTCGAGCGCGGCGAAATTTCCCTGCCCAAAGGTGAAAAGCTCGATCGAATCAGCTGGTCGAGTATTCTTCCCGGTGCGCAGATTATGCTTTACAATTTCGTGACGCGTTCGGCTTGGGAAAATCCCCACGAGATTATAAAAGTTTTCAAGCGGTGGAGAAATGACGGCGCGAAAATTAAATTGCTCGTGACACAGACGCCGCTAAATCTTGAAGTTTATTTGCGTTCGTTCGATTATGAGGCTTCGGGCGGCATGGGCGATTACAAATATTCGATTGATTTCATCGCCGCCAAAGATTTAAAGTTCGAGACCGTGGAAGAGGCCGACGCTCGCCGCGAACGTGAAAAACAAGAGGCTCAAAACGCCCTGAACGAACGCACGCGAAAAAAATCGCCCGTACCCGCGTGGCTCGATAAGGTAGACGATATTTGGAGCGCGATAAAAATTTTGACGGGCAAGGGCACGCTCAAAGATATCGAACGCGTTTTGGCGGCCGCGGGTTATTCGTTCGTTTTGGACAGCCCCTTCGACGAAAACGGTGAATTCACGCCCGTGATTTTGAATTGAGGTGATGAAATGATCGACGCAGCAAAGATTTCTTATCGGATTGTGGCGGTGGCTCCCGATTCAAGCCAAATTGATTTGACGCCCGTTGCAAGTGCGCTGGGTTGGTCTGAAGGCGAAAAAGAATTGGCGGCCAAAATCACCTGCAAATTCGCTTTGAGTTTCGACGGGCAGGACATAACCGACGTGATTAAAATGAATTCGCAACTGATTGTGTACGCGTCGGACGGCGGCGAGTTTCAAGAGATGATTCGCGGGAAAGTTTCAAAATTCGGGCTGATTGAATCGAACGGCGAATTTCTTTTGGACGTGGAGACCACCGACGAAGCACAGGCTCTGCGCCAGACCCAAGAAGATTATTTTTTTTCGCCGGACACGGGTTCGACCGCGATTATTAAAAAAATTCTGGAGGATCACGGAATCCCCTACGAGATAAAAATCACCGACGCCAAGCATGAGAAAAAAGTTTTCCGCGGGAGATATCTGGCCGATATGCTGGCCGATGTGCTCAAAGATTTAAAGGAAAAGCTCGGCGAAACTTATTTTATCCGCGCCAAAAACGGTGTCATCGAAATTATCCCGCGCGGCACCAACGAGCAAATTTGGGATTTCGATATCGATTCGAATTTGGTCAGCGTCCACGATTCTTTTGATTCGACCGACACCGTGACGAAAGTTAAAGTCGTGGGCAAGCAAACGTCTGAAGGTAAGCAGCACGTTGACGCTGTCGTGGAAGGGCGCACAGATTTGGGCACGCGTCAAGTCATTTACAATCGCAACGACAAAACCACGCTCGAAGAGGCCGAAAAAGCCGCGAAAAAAATCCTCGATGAAAACGGAATCAAACGCAAGCTCAACATCGACGCGCCCGATTTGCCGTTCCTTCGCAAGGGCGACCGAATCAGATTGCGATCCTCCGTCGGCGAGGGTTATTTTTTTGTCAAAAGCATTCGTCACGACGCCCCCGCTCAGAAAATGTCCGCTGAGCTCGATTACGATAAAAAATTTTCGGCGGAAAAAAATCTCGAAGTTTACGATCTGGCCGCGACCGACGAATCGGGCAGTTCCAATCCGCCTTAAGGAGAAATTTTTATGGACGGAAAACCGAATTTCACAGCGGGCGCGAACAAATTAACAAACACGCTCGGCTCGATGATGAGAGGCATTGCGGGCGAAATTGCTCAAACGCAAATCGACTTCGGAATCATCAACGGCGATTACTCTTTGACCACGAATTCTTTTTCCAAACCGATCCCGAAGGAAAATTATTCGGTCTGTCGACATCTTTTGTACGACCCGTCGGTGCCGCTCACGACAACTTATTTGGACGGCGGCCACGATCATTACAATCAAGTGCCCTACGAATCACATCAACACAACGTCCGCTTGCCAAAGAAGCAAAGATGGCTCCGTCCCGGCGACAAAGTTTTGGTGGCGATTATCGGCAATGAATTCGTCGTGATTGATATTGTGTTCGACGCAAAATATTTGGGCAAAGGCGAGCCTGCTTGGAGGTGATTTTTTGGCCGTTTATCCTGAAATAAATCTCCCGACGTTGGTTGCGCCGAGAAAAAAAGCTTCCGATTATTCAACGAAAGTTGCTCCGTACTTTGATTTTCGTTTCGGCGAGTTTGTTTTCGACACGCGCGGCCGAATCAAAATCGCGACACCCCAAGAGACCTTCGAGCAGTGGTGTATCAAAGTCGCTTGCACCGAGAGATTTTCAAAGCTCGCGTACACCGACCGTTACGGCGTCGAATTGAATTATATCCCGACGATGAACGACATTTACGCCGCAAAATCTCAAATTATCCGCACGATTACCGAAGCGATTATGGCGAATCCTCAAACCGAATCCGTCAAAAATTTTTCGTTCAAAGTGAAAGGCGACAACGTTTGGGTTTCATTTGAAGTCAAAGGGAAAAGTTTTGATGACTCCACCCGAATCGAGGTGATTGTATGAGCCTGATTGAGTTTGAATTGCCCGAAGAATTCCAAGGCGAAACTTACGAATCAATTCTGGCCAAAATGCTTGAAAAAGTTCCGAATCAATACGACAAGCTCGAAGGCGGTTTCGCCCACGATATGATTGCGCCGTCAGCTTTGGAGGCCGCGGAACTCATTCAATTTTGGCTGGCTCTGGGAATCAAGACGAACTTTCACATGTGGGCGACGGGCACTTGGCTTGATTATCACGCTCACGACTGCGGATTAACTCGAAAGCCCGCGACTTGCGCTTACACAGATTTAAATATCACGACGACCGCGGCGGTGACTTTCCCGAGCGGTTTTATTTTTTCCGTGCCGAGCGAAGACGGCAACCCCGCGATTGAATTTGAAACTTTGGGGGAAAATATTTTCGACGCGGCGGGCACTTACACAATCCGCGTGAAGGCTGTGACTGCGGGCAAAAATTCAAACGTCGCGGCCGATACGATTATCATGATGAAAAATCCCGTCAAGAACGTCGAGGCAATCACGAATCCCGCGCAGGTAACGGGCGGCACCGAGGCTGAATCCGATTCATCTTTGCGTCAAAGGATTGATGATTTTTATGCGGGACACGGCGCAAGTTACGTCGGGAATAAGGCTGATTACGAGCGTTGGGCGCGGGAAGTCGCGGGCGTCGGTTATGCCCATTGCATTCCGCTTTACGACGGCGCAAATTCCGTCAAGCTCATCATCGCGGACGAAAACGGCGACCCCGCCACAAACGAGCTGTGCGCGGCCGTCGAGACTTATATTTTCGGTGAAAATCATCATGATATTTACAGGTTGGCTCCGATCGGCGTGGCAAAATATGCGGTCGTTGCTCCGTCGACGATTGAAATCACGCTCGCGATGAACGCCAAAATTTCCGTCAGTCAATCGCTGGCAAAGAAAAATATCGTCGCGGCTCTCACGACTTACTTCAAAACTTTGAGTGACGAGGATAATTTTTTCGGCGAACTGCGATACTCCAAAGTCGCGGCGATTTTAAGCGGCGTCGCGGGCTTGGACGATTTCAAAAATCTTTTGATTCGCGGCGGCACCGAAAATATTTCCTTCACGCAAGACCAAATGCCCGCGATTTCGGCAGGCTCAATCACTCTGAACGGCTGGTGATTTTATGGAGCTTACAAATTTTACCGAGCGCGCTTTAAAAAGAATCAGCCCCGTTTACGACGAAAGTTTATTCATCCGCCACTTTTTTAACGGCGTCGGGAGTTCGTTCGATTTGATTCGCGAGTACATGAAAATTTTCCGCGAGCAAAGCTTTATCGAAACGGTGTCGTGGGGAATTGAACTGCAGGAGCACAAATATTCGCTCGACCCGCGACCCGATTTGACTTTGGAAGAACGCCGCAAACGTCTGGGAATCAAGGCGCAAATTCACAGGCCGATAAATCCCGCGCGGCTGGAAAAGGCAATTCTGGAAAACTTCGACACGAAAACTTATCTTTATGAGAAAGATCCCGGCTGGATTCGGATTTATATGAATCAAGTGACGGAGGAAAATTATTCGGGGCTGATTGATTTTTTGCAGACGGAAAAGCCCGCGCACCTCGCTTTGAGCACGCACATTCACATTCCGATTTATCCCGGCGGCGAAGGCGAAGAACCCGATAATCCCGTCGTGCCGCCCGAAGAAGACCCGCCATATCCCAAAACGCCCGAAGAGAAAAAACTCTTCCCGCGTATTTTTTTTGGAATCGGTCAAAGTTTTTCGGGTGAAATTAAAATTGAGCCGCCCAAACCCACGAATGAAATTTTGCGTTTCAGAGCCTCGACCGCGCAGATTGTCGGCGGTGAAGTAAAAATTTCTCCGCAGATGATAGACGATCAGAAAATGATTTTGCATGCGGGTGTGGCAATGAATATCGGCGGTGAAGTCATAATCGACAGCGAATATTATCTCCCGCCGCGCAGAATTCGCGAAAATCCCACGGCGATGTTGGCTGTGCCGGGTTCGAGCACTTTGATTCAAAAAGTTTCGCGCCCGCAACTTTTGCGCAGAAATTCTCTGGCGGCGACGGAAGATTATAAATTGTTCGGAGCGATTGCCCGCGGCGCGTTGACTTTTGTCCCGCCCGAAGATGATTTGGATTCAATGGGCTATGATACCGTGAAAATTTTCTTCAACTTCCCGATTTCCCGTCACAGGCGCGTGAGAGGAGTCGCAATGCCCAACGCCCGCGACGATTTGACCAGAGCCGATATAAAAGCCGTCGGACAGTACGCGATTGATAACAAATTGATTATGAATGCCGCGGGAGAAATTGCCACTTCGGTCTCGCACGCCGCGCTGAAATTGAAAACTTCGACCACAATGTTTTGAGGAGGATTCAAAATGAAACTCGACGACAATCAAAAAGAAATCGCCGCACAGATTTATAACTTGCTCGTCGGCGAAACAATTAAATCTGCCAAAGAAATTTTGAAAGCCGTGGAACTCACGATGAAAAATTTCGCCGTGATTCAAAAGGGAGGCGGCCAAATTGAGTGACATTTCAACTTTGGTAAACGGTTTGGGCTTGACCGACGAACAAATTTCAAAGCTCACGGAAAACTTGACCACGCTTAAAAGTTCAAAGTTATTGGAGCTTGATTCGGATATCGCGCGGGCAAAAGAAGGCATGCGGATAACTTACAACGGCCTGGATTTAATCGCCAAAGGCAACGCCGGCAAGCAAATTCATTACACGCGCGTGGCTCTCGGTGACGCCGTTAAGGGCGGGAAAGTTTACACGCCGACCTACGAAGAAATTTTGGACATGAATTCTTTGATCAATCAGCGCAATATCAATTTGCCCATTGCCGATGTCAGATTCGGCGGCGGCGGCACCGTCATTTTAAGATTCCAACTTCAGAACGCCGGCTTGACGGAAAGTTTTTGGGCAAGAGAAATCGGTGTTTTCGCCGAAGACCCCGACACCCACGCCGAAATCCTTTACGCTTACAAAAATTTTGGTGCGCTGGCGAGTTTCATAACCGCGGGTGATTCGGCCGTTGCCATGAATTTAATCGTTACGCTCATTACGATTGTCGACCAGACAACAAACGTCACGGCCGTCGTCGACGCCAATTTGCTCTTTGTCACCGAGGCTGAATTCATCGAGCACGTGACGTCAACCAAACCGCACCCGAATATCCCAAACGTCGCAAAAGAACTTTCCAGCGCGAATTATATTTGGACGACGGGCAACGATAACCAGCTCCACCCCATAAGCGCGGAAAATCTTCAAACGCAACTTTTGGGCTCAAGTCTTTACGAATTGCCGCATTTGGATTCGCGGATTGCTCAGACCGAAATTAATTTGGCAAATCTTTACACGCAACTGAATTCCGTCACCGAGGCGGGGCTCGAAGCTAATTTGTTGCTGACCGAAAATTTTTCCGATTCCGATTCGATGATTGATCAATTCTCCGTCAAGGTGAATGACGCCGTGGCCGGAGCCGACAACGTTTGCGTCGAAACTCTCGAAGGAATTTTGGAAGGGCACTACTACACGATAACCGACGGCGTGAGGAGCCAATACGTTCAGGTTCGCTCGCTCGCGACCAACGATGATTTGAACGTCGTCTTCTTCAATCAGACGCTCAAATACACTTTCAAATTGAGCGACACTTATCTTTATCGCTCGACGGGTTTGATTGCGGATAAAACTGCGGGCGGAGCGGGCGATGTTCGCGAATCAATGATTAATTTTTCCAACTTCACGTGGACGGGCGAGGTTGCGGCCAAAGAATCAACTTTGAGCCTCAAAACCACACTGACCAATAAATCTAAATTCACTTTAAGCGGCGATTGGGATTTCAATTCCGACGGAATGTTCACAATCGCCACCAACGAGGGGTGAAATTATGGCTTTCAGAATCAACGCGCATTTGGGCTTCGGCGACGGCGCAACGGGCAACTTAACCGCGGGTGCCGCGCAGGTCGTCAACAATTACGCCCAAATTTATTACGTCAGCGGCAAGGCCGTCAAAATTTCCAACGTCTCCAACACGGGCTACGGAACTTTCACGGTCGGCCAAGAAGTTTTGGTTCACGTGGCGGGTTACAAAGGCTCGGCCACTTATTGCAAGAAGCGCGGCTTTTGGCGTTTCTGCAAAATCACGGCCGTCACGGGCGACGTTATCACGCTGTCCAAAGACGCGGGGCTCACGGGCAGTCAATATCCGCTCGACGATCTTTACATGCAACTTATCACCGTCCCACATTTCAAAACTTTAACGCTCGACGCGGGAAAATCCGTCACTTGCCCGCAATTTTCTTACACTACCGGCACGGGCGGCGTTATCGTCTTCAAATGTGCCGAGGAACTCAAATTCAACGGCGGCCACGTCGACACGAGATTAAAAGGCATGCCCGACAATTCAAATTGGCAAAAAGGACGCGTCCCCGACGAAATTTTTGATTCGATCCTGCGCAGAGAAGGTCACTACGAACATTACCGCACGCTCAATCATCTCACAATCAATTATCCCGACGGTGCCGCTTTGATTCTCGCGAAAAAAATTACCGCCCACGAGGACAGCAGAATAGGCAACGCGGCTTTGAGCAATTCAAATTCGCGCGGAGTCGTCGGCGGTGACAGCACCACGATTTTTGGCGGCTCGTCAATCGTTCTCGTCGGTGAATCAATCGAAAACTGGCACGACAAATTGATTCAGCTTCAATCGAGCTACAATTTCGGCCAAGGTGCACGCGGCGTCAGCAGATGTTATATCGCTTCCGAGCCTTTCGCCGCCACGGAAGAATTCCCCGCCAATTCCGCACCGTTCGCTTTCGACGTCATTTCAGACCCGACCCGAATGAGCCGCGTGCTCAACATTAAATCTTTCGGCGACGGATCTTTGGGCGACAAAACCAATTACACCAAGCAATTAAACTCCTACGTCAACGTTATCTCAATGGACAAGACGCGCAAAGTTTTCACGGTCGGCACGCCCAACGAAAGCGGCCTGGCCAAATTCGACGTCGGGGCTCTCGTTATGATTCACTCCACACCCTGCACCAAATATTACGGTTACACGGGCAAGTTCATGTTCACGCGTATCGTGGGCAAGGGCATTGGCACAATCACCGTTGAGGACGCCTTCGCAAAAACTTACGGCTCCGCGGGCAGCTACGCCATTCAAATTATCGCCGTCCCGCAGTTCAAAAATTTCACGCTCACGGGAACCAATTCCGCCACACCCGCTTATGACAAGACAAAAAAATACGGCGGGATTTTGGCTCTGGCCGTGAGTGAAACTTGCGACATAAGCGGCGGATATTTGAACGTCCATTCAAAAGGCGGCGCAATTCCTTACGGTTCGAAGGGTTTGCTTCACGTGAGCAACGCCTCAATGGCTGAAAGGCTCCCAATCGGCCAAGGCCACGGCTCCGTTTTTATTCTGGCCAAAAATTTAATCATGACGACCGAAACGCGAATCGGCGCAAACGACCTGCGTTATCCCTCTAACACAGGCACGGAAATCGGCGGCCAAGGTTATCAAGGCCTCAACCGCTCAATCACCAATTATTCCAACGGTAACGACGTCGTGAACAAAGATTATCAAGGCACGGCCGGCAACGCTTACAAATGTTCGGCTTTGACAATCGCCACGAGCTCTTCAAGCAACGTCCGCTATATCGGCGATATCGTCGGGCGCACGGAATATTTGGTGGGAACTTACGGTGGAATTACCACGGGCGGCAAAAGTATCGACGGCGAACACAACGGCGGTTACGGCTCCAATTCCTCCGACGGTGACCCGCAAGGTGCGCACATTATGATCGTCGCGGGCAAAATCACGGGGCTGTGTCTCCACGCACTTTGCACGGGCGGCTCAGGAGGTAAACATTTTTCAACCACGGCGACCGTTCCCATGAAATACACGGGCGAGCAAGGAGCTTGCGGTTATGGCGGTTCGGGTGCGTCGATTGGTATTTATCGCGGCGGAAACGGCGGAATCCTCGGTGGCGGCGGCGGTGCGGACGCGGGCGGCTCGTGGGCTTCGGGCGGTGGAAGCGCAGGTTTTTGCTTTATCTATTGCAACACGGGCGTCAGTCAAGTCACGGGCGGCATGTTCCCCGGCTGAATCAACCAAACTTTCTTTCTTATACGAGACTGCATCGGGGCTTTTTTTTGGAAAAGGAGGAAATCCTTATGGCTCTGGCATTTAATATCAAACAGTGCGCGGTGCTCAAAGGCAAATCGGCCGACGGTTCGGCTATCTCCGTGCCGGGCGTCACCACCGCAAACATCACCCCCGCCTACGCCGCCGAACAAGCCTCAAAACTCCTCGCGCTCGGCGGTAAATCTATCGTCGCGGATGAATCAATGTCCCGCGTCCAAACGGAGGAGGTTGTCGACAATGAGTAACACCTTGAAACTTGAGCTCGGCTACGAAGGCACCGACTTTACCCGCAAGATGAATATCACGAACGTCACGAACGAGGATTGCACCACGGCCAAAACCCGTATCAAAGCTCTAAACGCCTCAATCGCGGGCGGAACCGACGGCGGGCTGGCCAATTTCCTGCGCTCCGACGATTTCGACGACACGGAAGGTATCGGCACTTTCACGGGCATTGTAGCCGCAACTATCATCTCCACCACCACCGAGTACATCAACCTCGAAGAGGAGGGTGAATAATCATGGCCAAAGAAAGCGTCATCATCACCGCAACCAAAAGCGGCAAGACTATTCAAAAGTCCTTGACGGATATGAATCCCGAGGCAACCAACGCGCAGCTGGCAACCTTCGGCACAATGCTTAACGCGCTCACGACGAACACTTACCAGAAAACCGACCGCATTACCAAAGTCAACTGTGACACCGAACCCGGCGGAGGAACAAAACCCACACCGACAATAACACTGAATCCGTCAACAATCGCACTATCGGGAATAAGCGAAAACGACCGCACGTTAGTTTCGACATCAACAACATCAGACGGGCAAATCTACGTCAGACCAATGAATCCCGATGTGAACAGTAACGTGGTTTACGCGGCGATGAACGGAACGTCTATAGCCCTTCGCAAGCTGACGGGAGCTTCGGGCGCGAGAACGTTTTACGTCGGAGTGACGGAGACGGATAGTTATAAAGGCGTCGAAGTCGAATTCACGGTCACCGCTTAAAGGAGGGATTCTAAATGGCTGACGTTATCAAAAGCAGAAGCGTGCTCCAGATTGTGCAGGGTTTTTCCGACGGCGACGATCGCACCATGACGATTGACAATCCCCGCTCGGACGTCTCAACTGCCGATCTCGTCGCGGTTCAAAACTACATCAAGAACAACAATCTCGTGCTGGGCGACAAAAACGGCGCGGCCTTCACCAACTTCAAGTCCGCGAAGAAAATCACCCAGACCACGCGTCATCTTGACTTGAACGACTAAAATTTCGGCCTCGGTGCAGTCTCTTATAAGAAAGAAAGTTCAGGAGGAATTTTTATGATAAATTCGCACCCCATTCGTTTTTGCACGGACATTTTCGGCTTCGTCGACGATGAAGTCGAACCCAACACTGAAAACGACCGCGATATCACGCCCGACGACAACACGGGCGGAACCGTCGATTCTTCAACCGATATCACCGCCGCCTTCAACCGTGAAGCTCTCCTCATCAGCAAGACCGCCTTCGATTGCTCAAATAAAGTCGGTGTCACGGGCTTCGACGTCACCGAGTATAAACCTTCGGGCACAAAAATTCGCATGGTTTTCAAAATCGGCGACGCTTATTATACGCTTAATTCCGCGGGCGAACTTGCGGCTTTCACAAAGGATATCACCGTCGCAAATATCGTCAAGAGCGGCAATTATCCCTCGCAACTGAACGCGCTGGTCGACGTGCCCGGTTTCGTCGGGAAGAAAATTTATCCCGTCATCGCGCTGCAGGCTCCCTCGACCGCCGAAGACGTCCCCGCCGTCAAAATGGCTTTGAAAGTTATCTCCGCCTCGAATACCGTTTCTTCAACGCAAACTTCCGACGTTTACGAGCTCACCGAAGGCACCGATTTACCCAAAATTATTTCTCTCGACGCAAATATTTCCGTCACGGGCGAAGGTTCCGTCACGGCTCAAGTTCGTCTGCGCGACGCCGAAAACAATTGGACAAGTTACATGGCTTTGGAAGACGCCGCCGATAAAGAAGCTCAAGCCGTCCAATTCAAATTCGTTTACAAAGTCGCAACGCCCGACAGCACCGATTCTGCGCGGGTGAATTTTATCTCCGTCAATCACACTTTCGGCCGAATGATTGTCAGCGGTGAAGACGCCGACCTTTACACGATTGTTCAAGATTATGACGTCCCGCTGCAGATGTGTTACGTCGTCGTCCGCCACGCGCCCTTGAACGATTCCAAAATTGAGGCTTACGTAAATTTTATGACGGCTCCCAAAGTCCGCGATTATATCAGAATAGGAACCGCCACGGGCAACGTCCAAACTTTGACGCTCGGTGTTAGCGGCGTCGCCGACAAAAACATCAACACCGCAACCATTCAGCTTTATTCAAACAACAATCTCATCTCCAATTTCTCTTACAACAGCGAAGTTTCCACCGTCACTTTCACCGCGAAGAAAAATACTTACATTTACGCGAGCTACGAATATGATCACGGCGTGGAAAATTGGCGCAAGATGACGCTTGATTCGACCGAGTCTTACAACGGCACCACGGGCGATTGCGCCTCAAGATTCGTTTATTCGCTGGCCGATTCCGAAGCCGAAGATAAAGTCGTGAGCAACGTCCGCTTGAAATTGATTCGACCTACCGGCACCGTGAAAAATTATGACTTGGGCGTCGGCGCGAACAGGAAAAAATTGGTCACGCTCCCGCATATCCCAAAAGTTTCCACGATTACTTTCACCGACGAACGCGTCACGTGGGCTTACGACGAGGACAGCAACATTTTGACCGTCCACGCAGGCCGCGAAATCCCAATCGTCATGAATTACACGTGGCAGGGCGAGCCGATTAAAATTTATTCGCTGGTCGCGGGCTGGTCGGTCGCCTGAAGGAGGTGCCAAAATGATTATCAAACGCCCGCTCACAAAAGAGCAGAAAAAAATTCTGGCTGATAAATCCAAACCGTCACAAGAAGAAATTTTGGCTGCGCAGGAGCAACTCTTCAACTACTTCAATGAAAAAATTTTGGAGCTGGAAAAGGAGCGTGATCAATCATGAACGGTCGCGATGTCATCATCACGTATATCAAAAAAGGTTGCCTCGTTCAAAGGCGCGCACACGACATAAACCCCGACGCGACCAAAGAACGATTGGTCGAGTTTGCCGCCGGTATCAACCGGTTGATGAGGTCGGAATGCCAAATTGTGGATATCAGCTTTGCGGAGGAGCGTGGGGAGCCTTGAAGCACTACTGGCCTTATCGGCCGCAAGAGCCTGTCCAAATTTACGGCGAAGTCCACATCGTCAAAGACGGCGCGATTCTTTTAAATCACATTCCGTTTATAAATTCCGTCGAGATTGAGGGCTTCGTCCAAACCGATTCCGCCGAACCGCTCCAACATCAATTCCAATGCCAGTACGCCGACGAAACTTTTTATCGCGAATCAAACTGCCAGATAAATTTCAACCCCATTCACAACGGCGAAACCGTCATCGTAAATTATCTGCAGGTTGGGACGATTATCACCGCCGAAGATTTAAATGAAATCAAAGATCATCTGGAAAACGACGCGATTCACAACAATTACACTCTCCCGACGGCCTCACCGCTGGAAAAAGGCGGCGTGCGCCCCGGCGACGGTTTAGTCATGATCGGCGACCGGCTCACCCCAAATTTGGGCAACGGTTTAAAATTTTCGGACGGGAAAATTTCTGCGTCGATTACTTTCCGCGGCTCAATGGCGTCCTTCCCGCCCGATAAATCTGTCGGCGATTTGGTTTTCGTCGAAGGCCACGCTTACATTTTCGACGGCAACATCTGGCTTGCATTTTAGGAGGCTTTTAAATGTATATTTTCAGTCGCGAACCTCTTACGAAAGAAGATTTACAAAAAATCGAAGATATCTTGCGCGAATCGAATTGCCCGCACGAATCTTTGACGAATACTTTTCCAAATTACAGCGGCATTTCCGGCGACGAAATTTTCTTCGACGGAATCACGCCACAGGACATTGAGCACACGCCCGATTAGGGTTTTTTCTTTTTAGGAGGGATTGACATGGAGCACACGCTTCAAATTATTTTTTCAATCGTGCCGACCGTGGCGACTGCCGTCATCGGTTGGGTTTTCCACAAAATAAAAAAGCGCGACGAGCAAAAAGCCGCCGCCGAATCCGAACGCACAAAAAAAATTCTGGCACGAGAGAAAGCAACCGATGAGGCGTTGCGGGCTCTGTGTCGCGACAGAATTTTGCAAGGCTATCATTTTTACAAACGCCAAGACAAAGTTTCGACTGCCGACTTAGAAACCATGACCAAACTTTACAAAGCCTATCACGGGCTCGGCGGCAACGGAACAATCACTGCCGTTTACGATAAAATTTGTCGCCTGCCGCTCAAGGAGGAATCCGCATGAAAAACCTAAGCACGGATAAAATCGCCGTCATCGGGCTAGCTATCGCATTGAATCTTTCAATCATCGTGGGAATTTACACGGGCAACGGTAGCGAACTTCAAATGTCAATTGCTTCTTTTTTCGTCGGGTATATCGGCAGAATATTTCAAGAAAAACACAGAAAGGATGATCCCAAATGAAAATTTTCATCAACCCCGGCCACGGCGGAATTGACAGCGGAGCTTGCGGCTTCGGATTAATGGAACGCGACGTTGCTTGGAATATCGGCTCGCTCGTTGAAAAATATTTGAACGCCGCAGGTTATGACACCATGCTTTTTCAATTCGACGGCTTGCAGGAAATTTGTGACGCCGCAAATAATTATGGAGCAGATTTATTCGTTTCCATTCACTGTAACGCGGCCAACGGTCATGCGCAAGGCACCGTCACTTTTTATTTTGAAGATTCAACTCAAGGTCAAAGGCTCGCTCAATGCATTCAAAATCAAATCGTGCAGAGCTTGCCCGTCGTCGATATTGGTTTGCGGACGAAGCTCGACGGACGTTATGGCGGGCAGTTCGATCCGTACGTCGTCAAGCATACTCATATGCCGGCCGTGCTCGTCGAAACCGCGTTCATCGATAATTATGACGACGCCCAACTTTTGCGCGACAGGCAAGATGATTTTGCCCGCGCAATCGCTCGCGGCGTTTCCGATTTCTACGTTAAATGATTCGAGGTGTGATATGAAAATTTTGTCGGCAGTCTAACGGCTGCCGCTATTTTTTTTGCCCGCAGGAGGCTCATCATGAAAAAAATTCTTGAAGCGTTTGTAGAATACATTGCCGAACGCTCGAATATTTTGCAGGTTGTCTCGCAATACACTACTCTCAACCGCGACAAAAGATTTTATCTTGGTCGTTGCCCGTTACCTTTCCATAATCATTCGGAGAAAAACCCGTTGGTCGTTTTCCCCGACGAAAATTTTTTCTTCTGCAACGGGTGCAAGGCCGGTGGCGACGTCTTCAAATTTATTTCGCTCGTCGAAGGGATAAGTTACTTTCAAGCCGTCGAGCTTCAAGCTCAAAATCTCGGAATCGATTTCCCTAACGAATTAAATTGAACGCGAAAGGTGATTGCCGATGAAAATTTATAAATTTCGCTGGTACGAGAACGGGAAGCCCGTGTATAAATCTTTTGCCTTTCCAAATAATACAGGCATGTTAATCGGGCGCGGCTCCGACGGCAAAAAAATTTTTGAAGGCGACAAAATTCAAGGCGCGGACGGCAAAATCGGTTCGGCCAAACTCGAAGCGCAAAGTTTTATCGATTGTTTTAAGTTGGTGACGCAATGAAAACTTACGAATTTCGTTCGCGAGATAAAGACGGCAACGTTATGTTCAAGACGATTGAACTGCCCGACGACGCCGCTTTGATGATCGGTCGTGACAAACACGACAAAGAAATTTATGAGGGCGACGGAATTTTTACACCCGATAATTTTTATGCTGAAACCGCAACTGTCGGGATTAAACCTTTCATCGAGCGTTGCTCCTTGGCGCAGGACGCTCTCGAGCGTCAAAAAATTTTAAAGCAGTTCGGGCATAAAGAATATTTCGCGGGCGACCCGACCAAAGAAAACATGCCACCGCCCGTTTGGTTTAAATATTGGGGCGAACCCTCCGACGAGTGGCGCAAGTTTCACGGAATAAAAAAACCCGTGCTCTTGAGGTTTGGAGGTATAGAATTTTATTGCAAAGGTGACGTTTGATTTGAATATCAGAATCGCAGATATCGTGCCTGAAAGTTTTGTCGACGGCGCGGGCGTTCGCTTCGCTATTTTCCTCCAAGGTTGCAAGCGTCATTGCCGCGGCTGTCACAATCCTCAAACGCACGATTTGAACGGTGGAACGATCATGGACACCGCCGACATTATCAACCAATTCAAAAAGGATTCTATCGTTCGCGGGATTACTCTCACGGGCGGCGAACCTTTTCTGCAAATTGAAGCGGCTACCGAACTCGCGTGCGCCGCAAAAAAATTTGGGCTCAACGTCTGGTGCTACACAGGCTTCACGTTTGAAAATTTGCCGCGGCAAGCCGAACAACTTTTAAAATTCGTTGATGTTCTCGTCGACGGTGAATATCGGGAAAGCGAGCGCGATTTATCTCTGCTCTTCCGCGGCTCAAAAAATCAGCGCATTATCGATTTGAGAGCTACGCGTCGAACCAGCCGGCTCACACTTTGGTGACGCTTAACATCGCCGCCACTCAATGGTATAATCGCCTCGTTCGACACTTCAAAGTTAATTCTTCGATTGGGGGAATCATTATGAAGTTGTCGACTGTCATCAAACGTTCGGGGCTATGCGTTCCTTATGACCGTCAAAAAATTTTCAATGCGATA
>CAMNFC010000020.1 GCA_946536925.1 uncultured Selenomonadales bacterium
CCGCGTCCGCCGCATTTTGGAGCCGCGACACGTTCAGATAATACCAGCCCAAATCCATGACCACGCCGAGAATCAAAAATAGCAACGGGGCGAACAAACCGTACCAAACGAGAGCCTGGCCGCGCTGTTTAATTTTTTTGAACCGCATAATCAAACACTCCTTTCTCGAAAAATTTTCTCTTTTATTATATCGAACGCGGGAAGTTTTTCAATAAAAAAGCGACGAATTTCACGCCGCTAAGAAAATTTTAACCAAACGATTTGCTGCTGATTGCTTCAAGCTCGTAGGGCGTCTCTTGATAGACGTAATAGTTGAGCCAGTTGGCGAAAAGCAGATGAGCAACCGATCTCCACTTGACGACGGGTTCTTTGGTCGGGTCGTCGTCGGGGAAATAATTTTGCGGCACGTTTGGATTGAGACCTGCGCGGCAGTCGCGGATATATTCGTTTTGCAAAGTGTTCGGGTCGTATTCGGCGTGGCCGGTGATAAAAAATTGACGCTCGTCCAAATTCGCCACGGCATAAACTCCCGCTTCGTCGGAAACGGACAAAAGAGTCAGCGCGGGAACTTTTTCAATGTCGGAGCGGCGGATCTCGGTGTAACGGGAATGCGGGACAAAAAATTCATCGTCGAAGCCGCGGAAAATTTTTTCGTGCTTGACGCAAAGTTTGTGAGGATAGACGCCCGAACATTTCTCCGGCAAAAGATATTTGGGCACGCCGTAAAAATGATAGAGCCCGGCCTGCGCGCCCCAACAAATATAAAATGACGACCAGGCGTGCGTTTTGCTCCAATCCATTATCTCAACGAGCTCGCGCCAATAAGTCACGTCCTCGAATTCGACGAGCTCAAGCGGCGCGCCCGTCATGATGAAGCCGTCGTAATTATTATTTTTCACGTCGTCGAACGTCCCGTAAAATTCCGTGAGATAATCTTTGGACGTGTGCGTCGGGGTATAAGTTCTCGTGTAAATGAAATCGACTTCGACTTGCAGCGGCGTGTTGCCCAGGAGGCGCAGCAACTGAGTTTCCGTCACGGATTTTATCGGCATGAGATTCAAGATTAAAATTTTCAGCGGGCGGATATCCTGAGCATAGGCGCGGTCGGCGTCCATGACGAAAATATTTTCCGTTTCCAGGATGTGCGTCGCGGGCAAATTGTTTGGAATTTTTATCGGCAATTTTTTTCACCTCTCAATCCAAAGAGTAGCGCGTGACCCAGCGCGAATTATTTTTGACGTAGGCGCGAAGACGAACCAGGCCTTTGTAATCGGGCTCGTCATTTTTGATCATGCGGTACGCGCCGTCGTATTCGTCTTGAAGATCTTGCCAAGAATTTGTCGGCGTCCAAATTTTTCCGTTGTCGACGGCTTCGGTGCCCTGCGTCAAGTTCACGGATTTTTTCATGAAACGAATTTCAATCGTCTTGCCCTGCGGATCTTTTTTCGTCTGCCACTCCCACAAAATTAAATTCGTGCCTTTGAGGCGCATGGTTGTGGTGTCGGCCGTCAAATTTGTCGTGGAGCCGTCGGCTTCGGTATATGTCCAAAGTTCGAGCCAGCGTTCTTCTTTTGGCGCAAGTTTTCGGTCGCGTTCGCCCATCTGAAAAACTTCGTCGACGATGGCGCAATAAAATTCCTCGTCGAAGGATCGGGAGTTAACCTCGTTGACGCGGCGTTGGCCGTCCGACCAAATGACTTGATCTTTATCGTTGTAAAAATCTTCGCGGACGTATTGGAGCATCCGATTTTGCGGATTGATTCTGAGCAAGGCCAAAGAGTACCTCAAAGCTTTGGGGTCGGGCAAGACGTTCGAGATGCCGTAGCCTTTGATCGTCTCGGCCGCGCCCTCGTAAGTGTAAGTCGTTTTTGTCCAGGCTTCGATTTCCGTGGCAATTTCGCGGCCGTCGGCGGTCGTGGAACTCTTTGTGATTTTTACGGAATCCGGGTTGAAATATTTGCTGTATTTGTCGTTGGAGTCAAGCCAAAACCACGGCGTTTCCGCGCCAGCATATGTTGTCAAAAAAATTGTCGCGAAAATAATTGCAACCGCAAAAAATTTTTTAAGCAAAAAAATCACTCCTTAGCGAGCAAACGATTTATTTCCTCGTCGAGAGCCACGACGCCCGCGCCCGTCTGCGAGCTCACACAAAGTGTTTGAAGGCCGGAAACTTCTTTGACAGCCGCCGCCAGAGCCGCGCCGCCGTCGGAGAATTTGTCCGCCTGACTTATCACGACGATTATTTTTGAGCCGGCCTTTTGCAACTTGCTTATCCAGGCCAGCTCCAGCTCGAACGAATCGTCCGTTATCAACATCAGCGCGACGTCCACACTTTGCGCGGATTTTTCTGCCGTAGTTTCTTCCACGTCCACGCCCACCGTGTCGACCAACATCACGCGAGTCACGCCGCTGATTTCCATTGCGCTGAACGCCGCGTCTTGAATAATTTTTTGCTTCGTCAGCGCGTACATCAACGCCGACTTTCCGCTTTTGCGCTTGCCGAATATTCCTACTTGTTTCATGAGCGCACGTCCTCCCTTGTCTTCTGGTGCAATAATTTTATCACGCACCGCCGTTTCAATCAACGATAAAATCTTGACACGTTCGACGCTTTGACTTACGATAAAAAAAAATTTTGCGGGAGGAAAAAATTTTTGAAGGCGACGAGTAAATTTTTGAGCCTGATTCTTCGGCACAAACCGCAAATCGTCGGAATCACTCTCGACGAGCACGGTTGGGCGGAGGTCGACGAATTAATCCGCCGCGTAAAAAATCTCGACCGCGCGACGCTTGAGCAGATTGTCGCGACCGACGACAAGCAAAGATATTCTTTCAGCGCGGACGGAAAATTGATTCGCGCCAACCAAGGCCACTCCGTTCCAGTCGACGTCGAACTTGAAGAAATTTCTCCGCCCGAAATTTTGTATCACGGCACGGGCGAAAAATTTTCCGCGTCGATAAAAAATCTCGGCCTGCTGAAAAAATCTCGGCTCTACGTCCACCTTTCGAGCGACATCGACACGGCGGAAAAAGTCGGGCGTCGACACGGCGTCCCGAAAATTTTTCTCGTCGAGAGCGGCAAGATGTTCGTCGACGGCTTCAAATTTTTTCGTTCCGTCAACGGCGTGTGGCTCACCGAACACGTCCCCGCGAAATATTTAAAGGAGAGTTTTTAAATGGAAAGTTACAGCTTTGATCCTCAGCGCGTCTGCTCGAAAAAAATTTTCTTCAGCCTGGACGAGGAAAACCGTCTGCATGACGTGAAATTTTTGGGCGGTTGCCCCGGCAATTTGCAGGCAATCGGCAAACTCGTCGAGGGCAAAGACGCCAAGGAAATCGCCGACATTTTGCGCGGCAACGATTGCGGCGGACGCGGGACTTCTTGCGCCGACCAGCTCTCGGTTGCCATTGACGCGGCGTTAAAATCTCGCATGGCTTAAAAAATTTGGAGGTATCACGATGGATAAACAAACTCTTATCGAAAAAATCAAAGCTATGGCGGCGGCTCCAAGTTGTTGCGCACCACTCAAAGCGGCCGTAAAAAATTATCTCGACGCGGTCGGCACGGCTGACGAAAAAATCGCTGCGCAAAGTTTGATCGCCGAAATCGAGGTGGACATCACCACGGTCGATAAGCTGGTTCCCTTCGCGCACTCCGAACGCGCCAAAGAAATTTTCGGCGAAGACGGCGCAAAAAATTTCGCGGCTCATGCCGACGAACTCAAAGCAAGCGGCGCGAAATATTGCGATTGCCTGGCCTGCACGCCCGCGGTCGAAATTCTCGACAACAAAGAACTTCTTTTCGGCTGAAAAATTTTCATCAAACTTTTTCCCGTCTGGCGGCGGGATTTTTTTTACTCGAAGCAAAAATAAATCGCGAGCGTGCCGTCCCCGACAGTGATAAAAATTTTTTCGTCGTCGAGGCGGTTGCTCGTGGCGTTCGGGAAATTTTGCGTCAACGTCGCGTCTTTCAACTCCCAATGAAGATTTTTCGTCGTGACGCCCGCGCAAGTCGAAGTCATCGGCAAAAGAGACACGGCCGACGGTTTTTGAAAAAATTTTACGCTCACGGACTCGCCGCCCTTGACGTAAAAAATAATTTCACGCTCGTCGGCCAGGAAAATTTTTCTGTCAATCGCCGCGCAGGTAAAAATCGTGCTGTAAAGATGATCGAACCTTCCGCCGAAGCAGCCAGTCAAAATCGCGGCGTGCGTCCCGAAAATTTCTGCGGCTCGATTCAAAGCAAGCTGTGTGTCGGTGAAATCTTTGTCGGCGGGATATTTTTCGACGGGAATATTTTTTTCGCGCACCCTCTCGACGGCAGACGGATTCGCGCTGTCGAAGTCACCGATTAAAAAGTTCGGGACGATTTCACACGCGCGACAAATTTCAACGCCCTTGTCGACGCAAAAAATTTTTCGGCCGCTTGCGACGTTCAAAAAAAATTCGCGGCTCGGAGGTCGCCCGCCGCTCACGAACAAAATTTCCCGCTCGGCCGTCGGAGAAAAAATTTCGCACTGCGGAAAAATCATCTGAATCACTCCAAAAAAAATCCCCGCGCTTGTCGGGGAAAAAATTTCTGCCAAAAAAATTTTCAGTTGGTGATGCCGGGGTGAGTCATTTTTTCGGGCGACATGTAAACTTTGAGTTGTTCCTCGGTGAGAATTCCTTTTTCCAAAATAATTTCGCGAATCGGGCGGCGCGTGGCGTAGGCTTCTTTGGCGAGCATGGAGCATTGTTCGTAGCCCAGGTGCGGCAACAGAGCGGTCACGACGCCCACGGAGCTGTCGAGCCATTTTTGACATTGTTCGCGGTTGGGTTCGAGCCCCGTCAAAAGTTTGTCGACGAAAGTCCGCGAGGCATTCGCCAAATAATTCATCGAGCTGCAAAGATTGTAAGCCATGATCGGTTCCATGACGTTGAGTTCAAATTGTCCGTTCTCGACGCCCAAAGTTACTGCCAGGTCGTTGCCGATGACTTGATAGCAGGCCTGATCCATGACCTCGGCGATGACGGGATTGACTTTGCCGGGCATAATCGAAGAGCCGGGCTGACGTTTGGGCAAGAAAATTTCGTTCAAACCGCAACGAGGCCCCGAAGCCATCAATCTAAAATCGTTCGCCATTTTAATCAGAACGAGCGCGGTATTTTTCAGCGCGGAGCTCACGTCGACGAAGCCGTCGGTGTTGTTCGTGGCGTCGATGATGTTCGTGGAAGTTTCAAAGTTTTCGCCGGTGATTTCGCGGAGTTTGCGCGCGACGATTTTAATGTACTTGGGCTCGGCGTTGAGACCTGTGCCGACGGCGGTGCCGCCCATGTTAATCAGTCGAATGCTGTCAATCGCCCACTCAATGCGGCGAATGCTGCGACGGACGGCCGAGGCGTAAGAGCCCATCTCTTGACCGAGAGTAATCGGCACGGCGTCCTGCAAATGCGTGCGTCCCATCTTGAGGATATCTTTGTACTCTTCGGCCTTCTGTTCCAGGGCGGTGGCGAGATAATCGAGCGCGGCGGTGACGTTGTGGCTTTTGTACGTCAAGCAAACTTTAATGGCGGTCGGCAAGCTGTCGTTGGTCGATTGCGCCATGTTCGCGTGGTTGTTCGGGCTGATGATGTCGTAGCGGCCTTTTGCCTCGCCGATGATTTCGAGCGCGCGGTTGCAAAGGACTTCGTTCATGTTCATGTTGATTGACGTGCCCGCGCCGCCTTGAATCGGATCAACGGGGAACTGGTCGATGAACTGCCCGTCGATAATTTCTTCCGCCGCCTGAACGAGCGCGTTGCCGATTTTTCTGTCGAGACGACCGGTTTCCATGTTCGCCTGAGCCGCAGCCTTTTTAACTTTTGCGAGCGACTTAATAAAATCTTCGTCGAGCCGCCGACCCGTGATTGTGAAGTTTTCGATCGCGCGCATGGTTTGCACGCCGTAATACGCCTCGTCGGGAACTTCAATTTCTCCCAAAAAATCGTGTTCCTTTCTCATGATAGCACCTTCTATAAAAATTTTTTTGCTGCCGAAAATTTACATCACGACGTTGGCCAGAGCCATGCCGACCGCAACGCTGACGATACACGTGATCAAGCCGGGGATCTGGAAGCTGTGATTGAAGACGAACTTGCCGATTCGCGTCGTGCCCGTTCTGTCGAAGGCGATGCCCGCCAAAATCGTTGCGTAAATCGGAACGAGGAAATAGCCGTTGACCGCGGGGAACATGCCGACCATATTTGCCGGCGCAATTCCCAAAGCAATTCCCAGCGGAGCCAACGCACCGATTGTTCCCGCCTGACTCAAGATGACGGCCGAGAGCAAGAATAAAATTATCGCGAAGACCCAAGGATAAGTTGAAATCAAATCCGCCGCGCCCGACTTGATGAAGTCCAAATTATTTCTCGTCAGGGTGTCGCCCGCCCACGTCAAACCGAAAATGCAATAGACGCCCATGAGGCCGTTGCGGAAGACGGATTGCTCGATAATCGAATTGACTTTGACGCCGCAAGCGATAATCATAATTCCGGCCATAGCCATCATGACCATCTCAATGCACATCGTCATCGTGAAGGAAACCATTTTGCCGCCCATTTCCGCTGACGGACGAAGTTCAGGGAAAATGCCGAAGATGACGACGATAACCGTTGCCAAAAGATAAATCCACACGGCGCGTTTGGTCGAGGCGGAAAACTCTTTGGCTTCGGCGATTTGAGCTTTCTCGTTGACGGGGGCAGCCTCGCCGCGAGCAACTCTGTCGAGATATTCTTGGTCTTCGGAAAGTTCTTTGCCGACGCGCGCCGCCCAAAGTGAGCCGCAAACCACGCCAATCAAAGTCGACGGAATGCACACGATTAAAATATCAATCAACGTGACGCCCTGCGGAGAGAGCAGCCCGACGAGCGCGACCGTCGCCGCGGAAATCGGGCAGGCCGTTATCGCTTGTTGGGAGGCGATGACCGACATTGAGATCGGCCGTTCGGGTCGGACTCCTGCCTCGCGCGCAACCTCGGCGATGACCGGCAAAATCCCGAACGAAATATTTCCCGTGCCGCACATGAATGTAAAAACCCAACTGATAATCGGAGCATAATAGCTGATGCGGTTCGGGTTCTTGCGCAAAAGTTTGACGGCGATTTGAATCAGATAATCCATGCCGCCCGAAGCCTGCAACGTCGCGGCGATGACAACGACCGTCATGATGATCATTATGACGTCGATTGCGGGATTGCCCGGTGCGAGTCCGAAGCCGAAAACCAAAATCGCAATGGCAAAACCGCTCGACATTCCCAGGAAAATTCCGCCGTAGCGTGCGCCGATGATGAGCATGGCCAGCACGACCAACAACTCAGCCCAAAACATAAAACCCCTCCTCTTTTGACAGAAAATTTTGTGTGTATACAAAGTACAGAGCGATTGTAGACACTTGCGCGGAAATTGTCAATCAAATTTATTCGTATGGTTGATTATCAAATTTCAGATAGCGGCAAAAAAAATTTCCCCCGTGAAGTGCGGAGGATTTTTTTGCGGCGTGAAGTTTACATGGCGACGATTGAAATTCCTTTGGCGTCGGCGAAGGAGATCATCTGCTCGCGTTCGACCAAAAGAGTTTTGCCGGCTTCGACAGCCAGAGCCGTTGCGCCGACTTTTGCCATCTGTTCAATCGTGCGATAGCCGACCGTGGGCACGTCGAAGCGGTTGTCTTGTTGAGGCTTTGAAACTTTGGCGACGACAGCACCGCCGCGAGCAAGTTGTCCGCCGCGTTCAATGCAAGCGTCCGTTCCCTCGATAGCTTCGAGAGCCATGACCGCACGATTTTTCACGACGACCGTTTGGCCGATGTCCAAGCGTCCGAGTTCTTTGGCGATGCGGAAACCGAATTCCATATCTTGCCGCTCAAGATCCGTCGGGGAGCGTTGAGTTATCGTCCCGCGCCGCGGCATGAGTTTTCTTATCAGCGCGGTTTGGTCGAAAGTTTGAACGCCGGACTTGGCCAGCTCGCGAACGAACGCCATCATGATCGTGTCGTCGTTTCTGTCGGGCAGGCTCATTATCAGCTGCAACATCCGCGCGTCGGGCACGAGCGAGCCGTTGAACAAAAATTCTTTGGTGACTTTGCCGATAAGCGTGACCTTTTGAATTTGATTGGCTTTGAGGTAATTTAAAATTGCTTCGAGTTGCGCGACGCTGATGAACTGATAATCTTTGGCGAATTGTGCGATTTGCGGGTCGCTGCTGGCCAGGAGCCCCACCGCGTAGACTTCATAACCGAGCTTCGAGGCGGCGCGAGCACATTCGACGGGAAGTTTTCCTGCGCCCGCCAAGATTCCGAGTTTTTCCATGTCATGTCCTCCGATTTTTATATCTGAAAATTTTTAAGCTGTCGTTGAGTTTTATTTGTCGTCAAAGTCTCGACGTTCGCGACAGATTCCGCGTTCGGCGTTGCGCAAAAATCGCAGGAAGTGTTCGACCTCTTCGCAGGAATCAACTTCTTGTTCGATGACGGCGATGGCTTCGGGCAAACTCAAACCCGAACGATATAAAATTTTGTAGGCCTGTTTGATCAGCCGCCGACTTTCCAGCGGGACGCCCGCACGAGAAATTCCGACGTTGTTCAAGCCGACGACTTTTGCGGGGTGGCCGTCGACGAGAGTAAAAGGCACGACGTCTTGAACGAGTTTGCTCATGCCGCCGACCATTGCGTTGCGCCCGATTTTTACGAACTGATGAACGCCGGCCATTCCGCCGATAACGACTCTGTCCTCAACGATTGCGTGCCCCGAACAGCTGGCCAGGTTCGACATGATGACGCGGTTGCCGAGCGTGCAGTTGTGGGCGATGTGGACGTAAGCCATCAAAAGACAATCGCTTCCTACGCGGGTTTCGTTGCCTTCGCCGGTTGCGCGGTGAATCGTTGCGCCTTCGCGGATGGTCGTTCTGTCGCCGATAACCGTATAGCTTTTCTCGCCTTTGAATTTTAAATCTTGAGGCTCGGCACCGACGGACGCGAACTGAAAAACTCTGCAGTCTTTGCCAAGCGTCGTCCACTTGTCGATGACCGCGTGGGGCCCGATGATCGAACCGTCCCCGATTTCCACTTCGTCGCCGATGACGCAATACGGGCCGATTGTCACGTTTTGACCCAGGCGCGCGCTGGAGGAGATGATTGCGCTGGGGTGAATGTTCCTGACGAATTCGTCCTTACTTTCCGGTTGTATCATTTTTTTTACTCCTAAGGCTCAAATTTCGTCCCGCTTTTTAAGCACGAAAGTAAAATCGGCGACGGCCACGAGTTTGTCGTCAACATAGCCGTCAGTGTGGAGGACGCCGAAAAGCCCGCGAACTTTGACGATTTCCGCACGAGTTATGAGCGTGTCGCCGGGCACGACCACTTTTTTGAATTTGATGTTGTCCATTGCCCCGAAGAGCGCGATTTTTCCGCGGTGTTCTTCGGGATAGAGCATGGCCACGCCGCCGACTTGAGCCATTGCCTCCAACTGCAAGACGCCGGGCATTATCGGGTGGCCGGGGAAATGTCCCGCGAACTGCGGCTCGTTCATCGTTATATTTTTTAAACCCGTCGCGGATTTGAACGGATCGATTTCCAAAATTCTGTCCACCAAAAGCATGGGCGGGCGGTGCGGCAAAATTTTCATGATGTCTTCGATTTCCAATATCATTTATATCGCTCCTTTAATTGAAGTCTGCGTAAATTTTTTTTGCAAGCCGAGTGTTGAGCGCGTGCCCCGAAGCCGCCGCCACGATATGACAATTTAAAATTCCTGCCAGGCGCATGTCGCCGATGAGATCCAAAATTTTGTGGCGGACGAGTTCGTCGGGGTAATTCAATTTGTTGAGCCAGCCCGCGTCGTTATAGACGATGACGTTTTCAAAAGTTCCGCCCAGGCCGAGACCCATTTGACGCAGCGCGTCGATTTCTTTTTCATAAGCGATCGTTCTGGCCGGTGCAATTTCCCGCGCATAAATTTCTTCGGTGATCTCGAAGTCGGCGTATTGAATTCCGATCAGCGGGTGGGGATTGACCGAGACGAAACTTACGCGAAAACCGTCGTAAGGAAGAGCCATGACGAAACGTTCGCCCTCCTCGCCGTCCACGCGATAAATTTTTTCCACGCGAATAATTTTTCCGGCCGCGTCCTGTTCCACGACACCCGCCGCTTGAATCATTTTAAAAAAGTCAATCGAGTTGCCGCCGAGCACGGGTGGCTCTTCCGCCGAAATTTCAATCTCGCAGTTGTCCACGCCGCAAACGTTTAGCGCGCTCATCAAATGTTCAATCGTGAAAACTTTTGCGCCGTCTTCACAGAGCGTTGTCGCCCGAAGAGTGGCCGTGACGTTTTGTGCCGTCGCGTGAATTTTTGGTCGCCCCGGCAAATCCGTCCGCAAAAAAAATATTCCGCTGTTGACGGGCGCGGGCTTGAGCTCAAGTCGAACTTCCTTGCCCGAATGGAGCCCCACGCCCACGCAGGAAGTTTTGCTCCTCAAAGTTCGTTGTCTGAGCAAGATTCATCCTCCCTCCAAAAAAACTCGTGCACATTATATCATCAAAGATTTTTGACGTCGACAAAAATTTTCGGCGAATCATTTTGCTTGCAACAAAATCGTCGAGGCATTACAATGAAAAAAATTTTTTGAGGAGGGCGCGCGATGAAAATTTTAAAGGCCGCGATTTTTGACATGGACGGGACTTTGGTCGACACTCTGGCCGATTTGCAAGACAGCGTAAACGAGATGCTCGCTCATTATAATTTGCCGCCGCGGACGCTCGATGAAGTCCGTCGATTCGTCGGCAACGGCGCAAAAAAATTGATGATTCGATCTTTGCCCGCCGATTGCAATTTCCTCGACGAGGCTTTGAAATTTTACAACGAATCTTACGCCCGCAACTGTTTAAAAAAAGTTCAGCCCTACGACGGAATCATGGACTTGCTAGCGGCTCTTCAATCGAAAAAAATTCCGCTCGGCATTTGCACGAACAAGCAACACTTCGCGGCGGTCGCCATCACTGAAAAAATTCTCGCGCCGATAAAATTTTCTTACGTCAGCGGCGACGAACCGCTCAGCCCGCGCAAACCCGATCCGACTCGTGCGCTGGCCGCCGCCAAAAAATTTTCTGTCGCGCCCGAAGACGTGGCTTACTTCGGAGACACGGCCGTCGACATGCAAACCGCAAAGAACGCAGGATTTTTGGCCGTGGGCGTGACATGGGGTTTTCGTCCGAGGAGCGAGCTGGAAAACAGCGGCGCACAAATCATCGTCGACCACCCGCGAGAAATTTTCCGGCAAATTAATTTCGGTTGAAAAAATTTTGGGGAGTGATGACATGTCCAAGGCGATAAGTTTATTTCTGATGGACGACACGGCTGACGGACGGCTCAAATGCAAAATCCACAGTCGGTCGGGAATTATTTTTCGGATTCCGCGCAAAGATTTGAACGTAAGCAAAGACCGCGACGAGTTGAACCGCGACGGCGTTTATTTTCTCCTGGGCGAAGAAGACGGCCGCGAAAAAATTTATATCGGGCAGGCAAGCAACCGCAAAAACGGCAAAGGAATTCTCGGACGATTGAACGAGCACGACCGCAACGCCGAAAAAACTTTTTGGACGGAGGCAATCGTTTTCACCACGACGGATAATTCTTTCGGGCCGACGGAGATAAGTTGGCTGGAAAATAAATTTTGCAACATGGCTCTCAAGGCCGCGCGCTATGAAGTCACCAACGGAAACGAGCCGCCGCCCGGCAACGTCAGCGAAGAAAAAGAATCCGAACTCGAAGAGCAAGTCGAATTCGCGAAACTGATTTTGAGCGCGATAGGTTACAAAATTTTTGAGCCGAAAAAAAATCCTCCGAAGCCCAAAGCCGAGCCTTCCGAAGAAATTTTTTATCTCTCGCGTTTCGTTAAACGTCTCGGCAGAAAAATCAACGCGCAGATGAAACGCACGCCGACGGGCTACAAAGTTTTGGCCGGCAGCGACGTTTCTCCCCTCGACACAGACCAATTGTCCACGCCGATGAAAAAACTTCGTCACTCGGAAAAAGTCGCGAACGAAAAATTGATCGAGGACTTGGAATTTAATTCGCCGTCGACGGCCGCAAGTTTTGTCTTGGGAATGTCTGTGGACGGAAACAAACAATGGAAGACAAAAGACGGCACGGAACTGAAAAATTTGCGATAAAAAAATTGCTCGCAGGTTGTCGAAGCCCGCGAGCTTTTTAATTTGTCAAAGGTCGATTAAATTTCCCTGCGCATCAATCGGTTCGGTCAAAAGGAAAAGCGCACTCAAGTCGACGTGAAAAATGATCGTGTACTCGTCGTCTTCTTCGTCCGCACCGTTGAATTTGTTGCTGAAGAGCAGGGCGGCCGCGTGCGAATAATCGTTGACTTGGTCGCCGAACGCGTTCACCTTCTTGGAGCAGACGGGTTCCAAAAATTTGAAGACGGTGCCGGCCGAAAAAATTCCGTCGACGAAAACTTTTTCGGGCAGAAAGGTGTTGTCCTCCACGAAGGGAATGGCGACCTTCGCGCGCAAAAAAATTTTTTCAAAGTCCAAATTTTTTATCATCGCGTCACCTCAAAAGCTCACGGAAAATTTTGTCTTGCGGTCTTCGGCGAAGGTCAGATGATTTGAAAAGCCGGTCATGTCCAAAACTTCGCGGACGTTCTCGCGGACATTTTTGATTCTCATCGCGCCCTGCTTGTCCATGCGTTTTTGAATTTTGAGCAAGAGCCGCAAGCCCGCCGAAGAAATATATTCCAGGTCGGCCAGGTCAACCGTCAAGTCGTCGACGCCGCTGAGTTCAGCAGATAAATTTTTGTCGAGTTCAAGCGCGGTCACTGCGTCGAGCCGCCCGCTCAAAACAATCGTCAAGGCCGAGCCGTCCGAAAATTTTTTTATCTCCATCAAAATTTCTCCTTCCCAAAAAATCTGCGGCGATTGTAGCAAAGTTTGTAAAGGCGCGTCAAGTGTGCTAAGATTTACGAAAATTTTTCGGGAGGTTTTCAAGATGATGAACAACTGCAAGGCAATTCAAATCGGCGAAAAAATTTTTTGGACGGGCGCGGTCGATTGGTCGATGAGAAATTTTCACGGCTATGAAACTTCCCGCGGCTCAAGCTACAACGCTTACCTTATCGTCGACGAAAAAATCGCGCTCATCGACACGGCCAAGATCGAATTCAAAGACGAGCTCCTCGCCAGGATTTCTTCCGTCGTCGAGCCGTCGAAAATTGATTTTATCATTTCCAGTCACGTCGAGCCCGACCACAGCGGCGCGCTAAAAGAAATTGCCTCGCTCGCTCCCGACGCTCAAATTTTCACGACGAACCCCAACGGCCTTAAAGGTCTGACGAATCGTTACGGCAAGTTGAATTTCAAAGCGGTCAAGGCCGGCGACGAAATTTCTTTGGGCAAACGGACTTTGAAATTTATTCCGACGCCCATGCTCCATTGGCCGGATTCGATGGTGACTTTTTGCCCCGAAGAAAAAATTTTGTTCTCCAACGACGCGTTCGGCCAGCACCTGGCCACGTCCTTGCGCTTCGACGACGAAAACAATTTGGAAACGATTTTGCGCGAGGCCAAAAAATATTACGCGAATATTTTGATGCCCTTCGGCAAGCAGGCGCAAACCGCCCTCAAAGCTCTTGGCGATTTGGAAATTAAAATGATCGCCACGGGTCACGGAATCATTTGGCGGACGAATATCGAAAAAATTTTGAACTGCTATAAAAAGTGGAGCGCGGGCACCGTTGAGGAGCGGGCGGTCGTTGTCTTCGATACCATGTGGCATTCGACGGAAATTTTGGCGCGCACGATAACCGAGGCCTTCGCCAAAAGAAAAATCCCCGCAACTTTTTACGACATAAAAAAAACGCCGCTTGCCGAAATCATCACGGACGTTTTCACGAGCAAATATCTGGCTGTCGGTTCGCCCACGCTCAACAATCAGATGATGCCGACCGTCGCCGCGTTCCTTTGCTACTTGAAAGGTTTGCGCCCCGTCAATCACAAAGCGTTTGCGTTCGGAAGCTACGGTTGGGGCGGACAAAGCATCGCTCAAGTTGAAGACGAACTCAAAGCGGCCGGCTGTGAAATTATTTTGGACAAAGTTCGCGTTGCAAATCTCCCGACTGCCGCGCAACTCGAAGACCTCACGGAAAAAATTTTGTCGCTCGATCTTTAAGGAGAAATTTTCATGGCCAAGCAACTCAACGCCGAACAAAAAACCATAAATCAAATTCTAAACGACCCTAACAAAGCCAAATTTTTGATTCCCGATTATCAGCGACCGTATTCTTGGGAGCGCGACGAATGCGAAACTCTTTGGGACGATATTTTGAGCTTTGCGTATCCCATCGATCACTCCTTCAACGCCGGCAACGACAGATATTTTCTCGGAACCATTTTGACGTTTCAAAACGATTATTACGAGAACGAAGTCATCGACGGCCAACAGCGGCTCATAACTTTCCTGCTAATGTTGCGCGCGTTTTATCAGGCGTTTGAAAAGATCGATTGCAAGAACAAAGAAAATATTTTGACGAGCATAGGAAAATGCATTTGGAACGGCGACGAATTTGGAAACGTCGACAAAACGAGCCTCAAGCTCAATTCCGAAGTCGCCTCCGACGAAGAGATTACCGAGTTCAAAAAAATTTTGTCGACAGGCGAAGCAACCCGCAACAACAAAAGCAATTACGCCGAAAATTACCGCTACTTCCAAGACTGGATTAAAAATTTCAAAAATGATAATCCCGATGATTTTTCTTACTTGCCGATGAGGATTTTGAACAACTGCATTCTCTTGCCGATTGAAGCGGACAATCAAAACACCGCGCTGAGGATTTTTACCACGCTAAACGACCGCGGCATGCCCCTTTCCGACGCCGACATCTTCAAGGCGCAATTCTATAAATTTTTCGCGCAACACGGCAGACAGTCGAAAGAAATGTTCGTTAATCGTTGGAAGAATCTGGCCAAGCTTTGCAACGAAAATTTTCACCCGCGCAAGGGCACGCCCGTCGACGATTTGTTCATGAGATATTCTTATTACGCCAAAACAAAAAAGGCCGTCGAAAGAAATACTCATATAAGCGAAACTTTTTCAAACATGCGAGATTTTTACGCTGAGAACAATTACGAAATTCTGCGCGACAAAGAAGTTTATGAAGATTTGGAGTCTCTCGCAAAGTTTTGGGACGACGCAACCAAAAGAAGCAACCGATTTTCCCCGCGAATTCTAAAAAAACTTTACGTGTTGAAGTATTCGCCCTACAGCGTTTGGAGCTATGTTGTCTCGCTTTACTTTATGAGTTGGCGTGAACTCGACGAGGAGGATTTTTGTCAATTCTTGGACAAAGTGACGGCGATGATTTTGATGAACGGTGTTTTAGATTTCGGCAAGTCAAATATTCGTCGCCCGTTCGTGTTGGAGTTCAAAAACGTTTACAACGGCGAGCCGATTAAATTTGAGCAATATAGACAAAAAGAAAGTCTCGTTCGCAGTCGTCTTCGTGAGATGAAATTCAGCAACAGTAAGCCGATTACGCGGGCGATGTTGGCGTGGTGGACATTTCAAAATCCTGAGCAGGAATTGCCGCCTCCCGACAGCGAACTTCAACAGGAACATATCTACGCCCGCAATCGTCACGAAAATTTTGAACCGCTTGAAAATCCCGAAGCTCTGGAATTTTTGGGCAACAAGTCGCTGTTGGAAAAACGGATAAACATCGGCGCGGCAGATTATCGTTTTGGCGACAAGAAAAAATATTATTTGGGTTGGCAACAGCCAAAAAAATATCAGCCCGCAACTTTTAATCTTGAGCTGCGACGGCTGGCAAAAACTTTAGACGATTTCACGGAGCGCGACATCCTCCAACGCAACGAAAAAATTTTTGACGCGTTCATTGAATATCTTCGCGAACAAAATCTGTTGCTCTAGCCGCGAAAATGTTGAACCCAATAATGTTTGTATTTCGAGCGCGCCTGATAATAATAGACGACGCCGAGTTCTTTGTATTGCGGATTTAAAATGTTGTCGCGGTGTGTGGGCGAATCCATCCACGCTTGGACGACTTGTTTGGGCGAAGTCTGTCCGCCCGCCAAATTTTCGCCGAGAATTTTTCCGCGGGTAGGCATGGCCGTGAAGCATTTCGAGCCGTTGGGTCGCGTGTGAGAAAATTTTGTCGGCAACTCCACCGCCCGAACGTACGCGCTGGCTTCCAAATCTCTGGCGAATCTCAAAGGCGTTGCGCCGACTTTTTCTCGCTCCTTGTTGACCAGGCGCAAAACTTCCATCGGGAAATTTTCTTTGGCGGCTTTTTCCGTCCAATGCGCCTCGTCGTCTTCCACGATGATTATTTGTCGCGCCGCATCTCCGGGAGAAAAATTTATCAGCACGAGCGAAAAAATTATCGCGACGCTCAAAAAAATTTTTTTCATCGTCGATCACCTCTTTGAAATTTTATTCGGTCAACCTTAACCGCGGCTTAATGACACAGTGAAATTTTTTTCAGATTATTTTTTATAAATCTTGTCGAGTCGGCGGCCTTTGTGATATAATTCGCGCGAAAAAATTTTCCCCCATCTTTTGAGAGGAGTGTTTCAAAATGAGTTTGCCCAAAATTTTTAAACGGGTCGCAACCGCTCTTTGTGCTCTGGCTTTGGCGGTCGGCATTGCGGGTTGCGGCGGTTCGAGCGAAAAAGAACAGTTCATCAACATCGCCACGGGCGGCACGGCCGGCACTTATTATCCTATCGGCGGAGCAATCGCCGAAGTTTTGAACAAAAACGGCATGAACGCCTCAGCTCAATCGACGGGCGCGTCGGTGGCCAACATCAACATGCTCAAAGACAAACAAGTCGAACTTGCAATCGTTCAGAACGACATAACTTACTACGCGGTCAACGGCGAAGAAATGTTCAAAGAGGGCGGCAAAGTTGAAAACCTCAACGGCATTGCCTCGCTCTATCCCGAAACGTGCCAATTCGTCGTCCGCGAAGATTCCGGCATTAAATCCATCGCCGACCTGAAAGGCAAACGCGTGGCTGTCGGTGCGGCCGGCTCAGGCGCAGAAGCAAACGCTCGCCAAATTCTTGAAGCTCACGGCATAACTTACGACGACGTCAACGAGCAATTCCTTTCCTTCGCCGAAGGTTCTTACGCTCTCAAAGACGGCACGGTCGACGCGGCGTTCGTGACGGCAGGTTATCCCACCGCTTCCGTCCAAGACATCGCCTCTCAAAACAAAATCCGTCTGCTGCCCGTCGGCGACGAAGCTATCAAAAAACTTTCCGAGAAATATCCGTTCTACACCAAGACGACCATCCCCGCCGGAACTTATCAAGGTTTTGATCAAGAAATTCAAACCGTCTCCGTCATGGCTATCCTCGTGGCCAACGACAAAATCGACGCGGCTTTGGGCGAAAAAGTCACCAAGGCCATCTTCGACAACCTCGACAAAATCGCGGCCGCTCACTCCGCAGCAAAAAGCATAACCAAGGCGACCGCCCTCGAAGGCCTCGACTTCATCAAGATGAACGAAGGCGCGGTCAAAGTTCTCAAATAAATTCAAAGCGAAAAAAAAATCGGCTGCCGCTCCGTGAGTGACAGCTTTTTTTTGTCGTGAGTTGAGTTTCAGTCGAGAGTGATCGTTCCGTATCTGCCGACGTTGAAAAAGTAAGTCTGCTCGAATTTGTTGTTTAACACCATCGCAGTCGTCGTGCCTGAGCAGCGCGCCGCAACCAAAGCATTGCACATTGACAGCAGGACGATTTGCGTCAGATATTCTTTGCCCTGAAGGTAGCGGTCGTTCTCCCTGTCGATGCTACAGACGGTGACCCATTTGTCTTTGACGGAATTGTAATCGACGTAGCCGCGGTCGAGAATCACGCAACGATAGCCGAAATTTTCTTGGAAGGATTCGAGAATTTTTTTGTCTTCCGTCGCCAAGAAAAATTTGTTGCACTTCCACTCTTTGAGCTTGGCGTTAACGACACTTTTGGCGAAGTCGACGGGCGGGGGAATCGGACGGCCTTTGAGCTTCCTGACGAGAAAATCTGTCCCGCGCAAAATCACGCCGAGCACGCGGTCTTCGCGGGAAAACATTCTGTCGCGCGTCGCCAAAATTTCTTCCATCAGCTCCGGTTTGATTTTGAGCAAGCCTAACTTGACGAGCATGCGCCACTCGACCAGGTCGTCATTTTTTTTCTCAAGAAGTTTGAGCGAATGCGCGGGATAAGGCCTCACGACGTCTGCGTCACTCAAGACGACGTTTTCCGCGTTGTAAGCTTCTTCCAAACCGATTCGCAGCGGCTGCTCGAAATAATATTCCCAGGAATTTTCTTGGCCGAGCTTTGCGGGCTCCAAGTAAGGATTCGGATAATGTTGCATGTCGACGACGGGAATCCAGCTCTTAGACAGCGCGTAGCGAACGTGACCCATGATCATTCTGTATCGCGTGAGGAGCCCGGTCGTGTCGGCCATGCGGCGGATGATGTAGTAAGTCGGTTTGTCGGGGTCGCCCTGTTTCAGGTAATGTTCTTCGGGATCTTTATCAAACAAAATTTTTCCTCCTCAATGATTAATAGTTGCCCAGGTTGAAGAAAAGCGAGTGCTCGAATTTTTTCACCGAAAGCATCGTTACCGTCGTGTCGGCTCGTCTTTCCGCGACGAAGGAATTGCAGCCGGCCAGCAGGATGTTTTGAGCCAAATGTTTTTTGCCCTGCAGGAATAAATTATTTTCAGCCTTGGTATCATAACAAACGGTATAAATTTGGTCAAGCGAGACGCATTTGTCGCCGAAAGTGTTCTTGAAAGTTTCCGCGACGAGAGGGTCGTCCGTGGCCAGGAGAATTTTTTCGCAGCCCCACTCTTTGAACTTTTCGTTCGCGGCGTTGGCGGCAAATTCGGCGGGCGGAGCAATCGGTTGACCTTTAATTTTTTTGTCGTTTCCTCCGCGCAAGAGCACACCCAAAACGATATCGCCGGACTCGAAAAATTTTTCTTTCATCGCCGAAAATTCTTTGAGCAATTCGGGCTTGAGCTTCATCAAACCCAACTTGAATAGCATGCGCCACTCGACGAGCTCATCATTTTTTTTGCGCAAAAGATTCATCGAACAATCGGGCGAGGGCTTGGCGGCCTCTGCGTCACTCAAAACGACGTTCTCGCCCGCGTAAGCCTGCTCCACGCCGAAACGAAACGGCTGCTCAAAAAAATATTCCCAGGAATTTTCTTGACCGATTTTTTCCGACGGCAGATAAAGATTCGGATAATGTTGCATGTCGACGACGGGCAACCAACCTTTCGACAGCGCGCGGCGGACGTGACCCATGACGAACAAAAAAATTTCGGGGAGTTCGGCGGCCTCGTCCAAGCGGCGGATGATGTAATAAGTCGGCTTGTTCGGGTCGCCTTCCTTGATAAAATGTTCTTCGGGATTTTTATCGAACAAAATTTTTCCCTCCTTGTAAAAAAAATGGGCAACGACTTAAAAAGTTTAAACCGCCGCCCAAAAATTTTCAAGTGTCAAAATTATTTCATGGTGACGAGAGGCTTGCCGGTCATCTCCGCGGGGATTTCCATTCCGGCCAAAGTCAGAAGTGTGGGAGCCACGTCGCAGAGTGCACCGTCTTTGACTTCGGCGACGCGCTCCGAAACGACGATGATCGGCACGGGATTTGTCGTGTGCGCGGTGAACGGCTCCTTGAGTTTGTAATCGAACATCTGGTCGGCGTTTCCGTGGTCAGCGATGATGACGACTTCGCCGCCGATTTTTTTCATGCACGCGATAAAAATTCCGACGCAAACGTCCACGGTCTCGACGGCCGCAACCGCAGCTTTCATCACGCCGGTGTGACCGACCATGTCGCCGTTGGCGTAGTTCAAAATGATGAAGTCGTATTTTTCGGAGAGGATGGCCTCGGCAACTTTGAGTGTGACGGTCGGCGCGCTCATGTCGGGTTTGAGGTCGTAAGTCGCAACCTTCGGGCTGGGAACGAGAATTCTGTCTTCGCCCGCGTAGGGTTCCTCGACGCCGCCGTTGAAGAAGAAAGTGACGTGAGCATATTTTTCTGTCTCGGCGATGCGCAACTGATTCAAGCCAGCCTTGCTGATGACTTCGCCCAAACCGTTCTTGACACTTTCGGGCGGATAGGCCACGTCGACGTTCAAGCCTTCTTCGTATTGAGTCATGGTCGCAAAGGGAATGCCGACGATCTCTTCCACGCGCGGGAAGCCGTCAAAAGTTTTGTCCGTGAAAGCGTGAGTGAGTTCGCGAGCACGGTCGGGGCGGAAGTTGAAGAAAATAATTCCGTCGTCCTTGCCGATTCCCTGATAATCGCCGATGACCACGGGATTGACAAATTCGTCGGTGATTTTTGCGTCGTAGGAAGCTTTAATCGCAACGTCGGAGGAAGGTTGCTTGGGCGCGTCGGCTTTGGCGATTGCGTCGTAAGCTTTTTGCACGCGATCCCAACGTTTGTCACGATCCATTGCGTAATAGCGGCCGCTGATTGTCGCGATTTGTCCCGCGCCGATCTCTTTAATTTTTTTCTCAAGGTCGGCGAGATATTCTGCGGCTGAACTGGGCGGAACGTCGCGGCCGTCCAAGAAGCAGTGAACATAAACTTTGGCGACACCTTTTTTCTTCGCGAGTTGCAACAGGCCGTAAAGATGATCTGTGTGGCTGTGGACGCCGCCGGGCGAAACGAGCCCGAAAAGATGAAGTGCGCCGCCGCTGGCCGTAACTTTGTCGATGACGCCGACGAGGGCTTTGTTCTCGAAGAAGTCGCCGTCGCGAATCGCCTTTGTGATTTTCGTCAGCGGCTGATAAATAATTCTGCCCGCGCCGATGTTCATGTGCCCGACTTCGGAGTTGCCCATTTGCCCGTCGGGAAGGCCGACGTATTCGCCCGAAGCCTGGAGTTTTGCGTTGGGATATTTTTTCGTCAGTTCGTCGAGCACGGGCGTGTTGCCGACCTGAATCGCGTTGAAGTTGTCGCGGGCGTTGCCGATGCCCCAGCCGTCCATGATGATCAAGCAAATCGGCGCGTGTTTAATTTTTGCCATTCGTTACACTCTCCTTTGAATTTACAATACATTTAAACTTATGTTGGTAAGCTGACCTTTGCTACTCAAAAATGGATTTAAAAATTTGTTGTCACACGGCACGAAAGAAGAGGATTCATAATTTGTCACGGCGCGAACTTTGATAAAAAATCCCAAGTCCAGCTCTTTGCCGCCGCGAACAATACCTTTGCCGGAAATTAAGCTCACGCCCAAAAATTTCAGCTTGTCGAGCGATAAGTCGTTGATGAGCTTTGCCTTCTCCAAAATCTCAAAAATTCCGAATTCGACAGATTGCTTTGTCGGCACGACGACAAAATCTCCGACTTTGAATTCGTGCAGAAAACGCCAAAGAACTCCCGCATTTTGTCCGAGCGAATTACCTGTCCAACCGTAACAATCCGCCAAAATATTTTTGAGCTCGTTAATGTCGGGGGCGGCAAGTGTCTTCGGTTTGGAAACGTCGTTAAAGCCGATTGTCAAGATGCCGCGTTCAAGCAATGGAACGGCGATTTCGGGTTCCTGCGAAAAAATTCTGTGGAGCCAATAATCCATGCGAATTTCCTTTCGTGCGAATTTCTCTGTATTGTAAGAAAAGCCGCCAATGTCACGAACAGAGGCGGCTTAACTTATCCTTTACCAGTCAAGCAAAAAATTTTTCGCTCAGAAGTTGACGATTGCGCTGAAGTCGGCAGATTTGAGGCTTGCGCCGCCAACGAGTGCGCCGTCGACGTTGGGTTGTTGCATGAGGTCTTTTATCGTCGCGGGTTTGACAGAGCCGCCGTATTGAATGCGGATTGCGTCGGCCGCTTCTTGACCGAACTTTTTGGCGACGCATTCGCGGATAGCTTTGCAGACTTCTTCGGCCTGATCGAAGGTCGCGGTCTTGCCGGTGCCGATAGCCCAGATCGGTTCGTAAGCGATGATGAGCTTTTTGACTTCCGCGGGGGTGAAGCCGTCGAGGTCTTTGTCAATTTGTCCGGTGACGAAATCAATGTACGTGCCAGCCTCGCGAATTTCGAGAGACTCTCCGCAGCAGATGATCGGAGTGATGCCCGCGTTGAAAGCAGCCTTCGCGCGTTTGTTGACGCCTTCGTCGGTCTCGCCGAAATAATCGCGGCGTTCGCTGTGACCGAGGACGACGTAATCGACGTTGATCTCGTTGAGCATGCCCGTGGAAATTTCGCCGGTGTACGCGCCTTTTGCTTCCCAGTGGACGTTCTGCGCGGCAACGTGAATGTTTGTGCCTTTGACGGCGTTGGCGACGGCAGCCAGAGCGGTTGCGGTCGGGGCGACGACGACGCGGCAGTTTGCGTTCTTGACGAGCGGAATCAATTCTTCAACGAGCTTGACGCCTTCTTTAATCGTGTTGTTCATCTTCCAGTTGCCGGCGATAACGGGTGTGCGTCCCACGCCGTCAATCGCGTCGATGCCGGGCAGAACTTTTCCTTCGAGATATTCGAGGGTCGCGCCGCCGCCCGTGGAGATGTGAGAAATTTTCTTGTCAAGGCCGGTCTTTTTCAAAGCTGCAATGGAGTCGCCGCCGCCGACGATTGAGATTGCGCCTTTTTCGGTCGCGTCAGCCACAGCCTTTGCAACGGCCAGAGTGCCTTTCGCGAAATTGTCAAATTCAAAGACGCCCATAGGCCCGTTCCAAATGATCGTCTTCGCGCCTTCGAGAGCTTTGACGTATTCTTCAGAAGTTTTTTCGCCGCTGTCGAGACCCATCCAATCGGCGGGGCACTGGTCAACGGGAACGGTTTTATATTCGGCGTCGGCCGCGAATTTATTTGCAACGACGAGATCGACGGGCAGAACAACTTTAACGCCTTTGGCTTCAGCTTTTTCCAGGAGAGATTTTGCAAGTTCAACTTTGTCAGCTTCGAGGAGGGAGGTTCCGACTTCGTAGCCTTTTGCTTTGTCGAAGGTGTGAGCCATGCCGCCGCCGATGATGATCGTGTCGACCTTGTCAATCATATTGCTGATAACGCCGATTTTATCGGAGACTTTCGCGCCGCCGATGATTCCCACGAACGGACGCTGCGGATTCTCAAGCGTCTTGCCGATGTAATTAATTTCTTTTTCCATGAGGAAGCCGGAAGCGGTTTCGAGGAAGTGAGTGATGCCGACGTTGGAAGCGTGTGCGCGGTGAGCCATGCCGAAAGCGTCATTAACGGCGATATCAGCAAGAGAGGCGAGTTGTTTTGCGAACTTGGGATTGTTTTTCTTTTCTTCCTTGTGATAGCGAAGGTTTTCGAGCAAAAGGATTTCGCCGGGCTGGAGAGCGGCCGCAGCTTTTTCCGCGGGTTCGCCGACGCAATCTTCCGCCCATTTGACTTCCTTGCCAATGATCTCGGAGAGTTTCGCGGCAATGGGTTTGGTGGAGAATTTCGGCTCGCGAGCTTCGGTGGGTCTGCCGAGGTGACAGCCGATAATGACAGCCGCGCCCTGTTCGAGCAGATAGTTGAGAGTCGGGATTGTCGCGTCAATGCGCTTGGTGTTGGTGATGTTTTGGTTCTCGTCCATGGGAACGTTGTAATCGACGCGAAGGAAAACCTTTTTGCCCTTCAAGTTGATGTCGCGAATGTTTTTCTTATCCATTAGAAAACCTCCCCAAAAAATTTAATCGTTAAACGGAAAACGACCCGGCTCAACATTGACGAAGAGCCGAGCCGTCACATTTTTTTGCCGTGTTAAGTTGCCGGTGAATTACTTCAGTTCGGCGAAGTACTTAATCGTGCGAACCATCTGGCTGGTGTAGGAGTTCTCGTTGTCATACCAGGAGACGACTTGAACGAGAGTATTGCCATCGCCAATGGGGCTGACCATGGTTTGGGTTGCGTCGAAGAGCGAGCCGAATTTCATGCCGAGGATATCGCTGGAAACGATTTGTTCTTCGCAATAGCCGAAGGATTCATTAGCCGCCGCTTTCATAGCCGCATTGATTTGGTCGACAGTGACTTCGCCTTTGACAACCGCGAACAGGAGCGTGGTCGAGCCGGTCGGGGTCGGGACGCGCTGTGCAGCGCCGATGAGTTTGCCCTTCAATTCGGGGATAACCAAGCCGATAGCTTTTGCTGCGCCGGTGCTGTTCGGGACGATGTTGCATGCGCCTGCGCGGGCACGGCGGAGGTCGCCTTTACGCTGCGGGCCGTCGAGGATCATTTGGTCGCCGGTGTAAGCGTGAATGGTGGCCATGATGCCGCTTTGAATGGGAGCGAGGTTGTGCAGAGCCTGGGTCATGGGAGCCAAGCAGTTGGTGGTGCAGGACGCCGCCGAAAGAACCGTGTCTTCGGGTTTGAGAGTCTTGTGGTTGACGTTGAAAACGATTGTCGGGAGGTCATTGCCGGCAGGAGCCGAGATAACGACTTTCTTTGCACCGGCTACGATATGCGCGGATGCTTTTTCTTTGCTGGTGTAGAAGCCCGTGCATTCGAGAACGACGTCAACGTCATGTTTGCCCCACGGAATTTCTTTGGCGTCTTTGATGGCGTAGATGATGATCTCTTTGCCGTCAACAACGATGGAATTCTCTTTTGCTTCGACGGTGTGTTTGCCTTCGCCGATTTTGCCGCAATATCCGCCCTGGGTCGTGTCATACTTCAAAAGGTGAGCGAGCATCTTCGGGCTGGTCAGATCGTTGATGGCGACAACTTCATAGCCCTCTGCGTCGAACATTTGACGGAAAGCGAGACGACCGATACGACCGAAACCATTGATAGCAACTTTAACTGCCATTAAAAATACCTCCCTATACTCTGTAGAAACTCTTGAACCGGGTTTTAATCCGTGCTTAATGTTACACCAAAAAATTTTGAGTGTCAATAAATTTTCGGAACATTTTTATTTCATGTTCATTTCATATACGGCGACAATTTGACGTTCTTGAAATAAAAAATTTTCCGTCATATAATCGGCGCAGATTTTTTCGAGGAGAAATTTTTATGCAGGCTCAAGGAAACGGCGCGGTCAAAGATTTGACGGTGGGCTCCCCCGCGCGGCTGATTTTTTTCTTCACGCTGCCGCTTTTGGCGGGAAATGTTTTTCAGCAACTGTTCGGCTTCGTCGACACGCTCATCGTCGGAAGATTTTTGGGCGTGGAGGCTCTGGCGGCGGTCGGTTGCACGGGTCCGCTGATGTTTTTGATGCTCGGTTTTTGTTTCGGGATGACGAGCGGCTTTTCCATTTGCACGGGACAAAAATTCGGCGCGAAAGATTTTGACGGCGTGAGAAAATCTGCGGCGATCTGTCTCGTGCTGAGTTTGGCGGCGTCGATTATTTTGGCGATCGTCGGCGTAATTTTTTGCCGCGAACTTTTAATCGCAATGGACACGCCCGAAGAAATTTTGGACGGAGCTCACTCGTTCATCGCGATAATTTACGGCGGCGTCGTGATGTTCGTCTTCCAACAAATGCTGACGAATTTAATCCGCGCGCTCGGCGACAGCAAAATGCCGACGGTCATTCAAGCGACGACCCTTTGCATAAATATTTTGCTCGAACCGATTGCGATTATCGGGCTCGGACTTGGCATTCCTGGTTCGGCCGGCGCGACGATTGTCGCTTTGACGCTCGGAAATATTTTGTGCGTCGTGTACATAAAAAAGCGCGTGCCGTATCTGCACGTGAGCCGCGAAGATTTTTCCTTCGACAAAGAATTTTTGCTGGAGCATTTGAAAATCGGGCTGCCAATGGGTTTTCAATCGTCAATCATCGCGATAGGCGCGGTCGTCCTGCAAATCGCTTTGAACGGTTTGGGAAGCGTGGCGGTCGCGGCGTTTGCTGCGGCTCATCGCGTCGACGGAATCGCCGTCATGCCCATGATGTCTTTCGGCGTGGCAATGGCCGCTTACACCGCACAAAATTTCGGCGCGAAAAATTTTGATCGGATAATCGACGGCGTGAAAAAATGTGTCCTGATGTCTTGCTCGTTCAGCGTTTTGGTTGCGGCCTTCAACATTTATCTCGGCGCGGAAATGATTGAGCTTTTCGTCGGCGAGCAGGCCGCGCAAGTCATCGAGTACGGCAGATTATTTTTAATCATCACGGGGCTGTCGTATTGGGCGTTGGCCTTGCTTTTTATCTTCCGCTTCACGTTGCAAGGCTTGGGAAAAAGTTTCGTGCCGACGCTCG
>CAMNFC010000021.1 GCA_946536925.1 uncultured Selenomonadales bacterium
TGGGCATGCTGATTTTCATCGACGATTATTTTAATTGCTTGACGGTCGGAACGATTATGCGCCCCGTCACGGATAAATTTAAAATTTGTCGCGCGAAACTCGCGTATGTCATCGACTCGACGGCGGCACCCGTTTGTATCATCGCGCCGGTTTCGAGTTGGGCGGCGGCTGTCGGTTCGTCTCTGCCCGAAGGTTCGCTCGTCGACGGTTTCGTCCTCTTCCTGCAAACAATTCCTTTCAACCTCTACGCTATCCTCACGATGATTTTCATGGCGTTCATCATCATCACCGGCCGAGATTTTGCCACAATGGGCGCGGAAGTCCGCAAGAACAACGAGCACTTTGAAATCCCCGCAGAATACAAGGACGCTGTCGTCGAAGAAAAATCTTCGGGCGGCCAAGGAAAAATTATCGACCTCGTCTTGCCGCTTATCGTTTTGATTTCCGTCTGCATTTACGGCATGCTTTACACCGGCGGGATTCATGAGGGCAAAACAATTTCCGACGCCTTCGCCGATTGTGACGCCTCCAAAGCTTTGGCTCTGGGCTCGTTCATCGCGCTGATTTTTATTTCCGCTCTCTATCTGCCGCGCAAAGTTGTCAACTTCAGCGAATACTGCGAATGCTACTCGCAAGGTTTTAAAGCGATGGTTCCCGCGATTTTTATTCTGTGCCTGGCGTGGACTCTTTCGGGCATTTGCTCCGATAAATATTTGAACTTGGGCGGCTACGTCGGCGGAATCGTTCAGGCTCACGCGTCGCTGGCGATGTTCCTGCCCGTGATTTTCTTCGTCGTGGCAATGGCTCTGGCTTTTGCGACCGGCACGAGCTGGGGCACGTTCGGCATTCTGATTCCGATTGCGCTGTCCGTGCTGGTCAATCTTCCCTCGGAGCAGGCGGCTAATCTTTTGGTCATTTGCATTGCGGCGATTTTGGCCGGATCTGTCGGCGGCGACCACGCGTCCCCCGTTTCCGATACGACGATTCTTGCTTCGGCGGGCGCACAATGTCACCACATATCACACGTCAGCACTCAAGTTCCGTACGTCTTGACGGTTTCCGGCTGCTGCGTCGTGGGCTATCTCGTCGGCGGCGTCACGGAAAACGGCTGGCTCGGTCTTGGAATTTCTCTGGCGTGTTTGGCCGTGGTGATGATTGTGATTCGCGCAAAGGTTCCCCCTGTCGAAGTTTAACGGAGCTGATAACTCATGAAATTTTCGGACAACATTTTCAACGCTTTTACGATAATCGGGCGCGGAAATTACGTGGCGGTTTACGACGTCAAAGCCAACGTCACGCGCTTCAGCCTGGCCGCCGTCGAGCTGTTCGGTCTGCCCGATGAATTTATTCCCAACGGCTGCGACGAATGGAAAAATTTCATTCACCCCGAAGACAAAATTCAATACACGCGGACGATGAAAAAACTTTTGGACGGACAAACTCGCGGCTACGATTTGGCTTATCGCACGCGGCTCAAAGACGGCTCCTACGCTGTCATTCGCTACGTCGGCGCGACGATTTTTGATTCCGACGGAAAGCCCGAAATTATCGGCGGAACGATGCAAAACGAGGGCGTCACAGCCGTGACTGATCCCGTGACACTTCTGCGCAACCAATACGGATTTTTTCGTGATCTCGTCGCCGCCACCGAACTCAAAAGAAATTGCGTCGTCGTCCTGTGCGGAATCAATCGCATGAACTCGATAAACGAGGAGCACGGCTACGCTTTCGGCAATTCCGTCCTGCAGCAGACGGCCTGGCTCCTTCAAGAGGTCGTCGGGCAAGAAGGCACCGTTTATCGCATGGAGGGCGCAAAGTTCGCGTTCCTCACGGAAAGTCTTTCGCCCGAAGAAGTCGCCGTCAAATATGAAAAACTTCGTCGAGCCGCGCTGGCCGGTCTTCCCGTCGAAAACGTCCGTCAAGTCCTGTCGATCAACGGCGGCATGATTCATTTCGGCGGCGGAACTTATGACGAACGAACGATTCACGCCGCGCTGAATTTTGTTTACAACGAGTCGAAATTTTATCACAACGGCAAGCTCATCAACTACAACGGCGCAATCGGCATGAACACCCACGAATCTTTGGAACTCATCGCCGAGGTTCGCGACGACATTTTGTCGGATTGCAAAAATTTTTCTCTGCGATATCAGCCCGTCTTCAACGCCGCGACGGAAAAGTTGACTTCGATTGAGGCTCTGCTCTGTTGGCACAGCGAACGTTTCGGGGACGTGCCGCCGTCGGCTTACGTGCCTGTCCTTGAGCGCGATTTTCTTTTTGAGGAGCTGGGCTATTGGATTCTTCGTCGGGCGATGGAGGACGGCTTGAAACTTTTGAAACTCAAGCCCGACCTGATGTTGAACGTGAACATTTCGCCCGCGCAGATCGTCGACGATTTCCTGTTTGAAGAGATCGACAAAATTTCAAAGTTCGTCGGCTTCCCGCTGAAAAATCTTTGCTTCGAGCTGACGCAGAGTTGCCGATTGATTGAGCCGGATATTTTGCGGCGAATCGTTCGAGCTCTCAAACGCAAAGGGATTCTGTGCCTGATTGACGACTTCGGTTCGGGCGTCGCCTCGATTGATTTTTTGCGCGATCTGTCTCCCAATTTCATCAAGCTGGAGCGCGATTACATCACGCACATAAACGACCCCGGCAATTTGCAAATCGTGCGCCACCTTTCGGAGCTGGCCGCCGAACTCGGAACAAAAGTTTGCATTAAGGGCGTGGAGGACGCCGCCATTCGCGAGAAGATTAAAACTTTCCCCGTGACGAACGTCCAAGGAAATTTTTACGCCGAAGCAATCAGCCTGGACGAAATTAAAGAAAAATATCTGTGACGAAAAATTTTTCCCGTCGAAAGGCGGAAATTTTTTTTGCAAAAAATTTTTCGACAATTAATTGACACAAAAAAAAACAATTATTATAATGCATGTAACGAGATTAAATTTTTTCGCAAAGGAGGATGATCTCATGGCAACCCAGCAAGAAGTCATCAAAAAATTTATGGCGTCACTCGACACGACGACCAAAAAGGGCGAGGCGGCTCTCAACGACGCGGTTAAAGATGCAACCGGCGGCAAATATTCCACCATCAAAGCAGTCATCGACGAGATGAAAAAAAATATCGCTTCGGTGAACAACGCAGACACCTTTTTGAAAAATTATTGCGGCATCGACCTGACCAACACGGACACGGGCGCGATAACCAGCAAAGACGCGGGCGGCTCCAAAGTCAAGACCGCTGAGAGCATCGTCCCCGAAAGCGGCGCGATTGACACAAGCTACAAGTACAGTTCGATTTACAACAAAAAATACGACATCACTTTTTATCTCAGCGAAATTGACGCCAACGGCTATGTTAATCAAAAATTCGTCAGCGGATATGAAGTTCCGAGCTTGGATTTTAATACTTTAACTCCTCAACAGGCCTACATCTGGCAGGGCTTGAATTCGCAATGGGCTGAAAAGGCTCTCGACCTCATTACCGAATCTTACGGCTCGAATTTCGGTTTCGGCTCAAGTACTTTGATTACTCCCAAGAAAATTTACTTCGGCTTTTACAATCGGAACGATTCGTCGATGGCCGAAAGCGGCCCTTTGTCATACAACGACAATAACACCAAAGAAAAGACGATCGCTCTGGTTTTCCGCATCAACATGAACCAGTTCGACAAAATCAATATGTCAGACCCCAACGGTGCCGGCAACAACGGCGAATATATCGACCGAACTTTGGCGCACGAATTTACTCATTGCGTGATGGCGGCCAACATCAACTACTACACTGCTTTGCCGCAATTCATCAAAGAGGGCATGGCCGAACTGACTCACGGCGGCGATGACGGTGCTTCCAATCAAAGTTGGATGAGAACCTTGGCCGGCAATCAGTCTTTGATTGACAGTGCTCTGGATTTGAACAACACGGGCTCTTCTCAAGCTTCGGCTTACGCGGGCGGCTACATGTTCTTGCGCTACCTGGCCAAGCAAGGATCCTCTGCGGGGCTCAATGTCGACTCAAAAGAAAACAACATTTCAATCACCGGCACGGATTATGCCGATACTATCATCAATTCGGGAACCAAAGTTACAATCACCGGCGGCAAAAGCGCGGACACCATTTCCAACATCATCAAGAGCGGCAGAGGCACCGGCAACTACGCGTTGATAAATGGCGGCGACGACAACGACTCCATAAGCGTGAGCGGCAGCTATTACGTCACGGTCAACGGCGGAGCAGACAACGACACCATCATCGATTTCGGCGGCTACCAAAATTATCTCGACGGCGGCGCGGGCAACGATCTTATCAGCGTTAAAAGCATATATTGGGATTATACTTTGGCAGGCGGAAAAGGCAACGACACGCTGATAAGCAACACCAAAGGCACGCTCTTCAAATATGCCTCCGGCGACGGCAACGATTTGATTCGCGGCTTCACTGCTTCCGATACGCTCTCGATTTCGGGCGGCGCGTTCACGTCGGTCAAAAGCGGCCAAAATTATGTCTTCTCTGTCGGCGAAGGAAAAATCACTTTGGAAGGCGCGGGCTCCTTGTCGAGCGTCAACGTTTCGGGCGAATACAAAAATCCTCTGCTTATCGTGGGCAAAGAGACCGCAGACAATTTTAACAACACTTTGGTCGGTGCTACGATTCAAGGGCTCGGCGGCAACGACACAATTCGCAACACTGGCTCGAAGGCTTCGATTTTGGGCGGCAAAGGCAACGACATAATTAATGAAGTAGGCTCGACCAGTCACGACAATACAATCACGGGCGGCGCGGGCAACGACACAATCAATTTGGCTTCCGGCGCCGGGACAAATGACGTGATTGAATATTCCTCCGGCGACGGCAACGATCTTATCACCGGCTTCAACGCCTCGTCCACGCTCAAAATCGGCGGCGGCAAAGGCACCTACTTCGACTTTTGGTACGGCAAAGATTTAATCGTTCAGGTCGGAGAAAACATGATAACCTTGAGCGGCGCGGCCTCCTTGTCGAAAGTCAACATTTCGGGAAAGAAATCGACGACTTTGACTTTGACCGACGCCATGGGCGGAAATTGGACTCTCGGTTCAATGACAAAAGTTGTCGACGGCTCGAAACGCACAAAGGCAATTAAAATTTCGGCCGGCGCACCGGCCAATTCAATCGTGGGCGGCTCCGGCAACGACAGTTTCTTTGGCGGCGCAGGCAACGATACTCTCTATGGCGGAAAAGGCAACGACACGCTCATTGGCGGCGCGGGCGCGGACGTCTTCCTCTATGCTTCCGGCGACGGCTCCGATATCATCACCGACTACGCGGAAGAAGATTTGATCAAAATTACGTCCGGCAAGGTTGATAAAATTTCAACGACAAGCGCGGGCTCCGTCGTTTTAAAAATCGGCAGCGGAAATCTCACTCTCGACAACGCGGCAGATAAAATTGTCAGCTACGAGGACGCCGCCGGCAAAAAAACTTTTTCCCCGATAAAATTTAACTCCAAGAGCACGGCTGCCACTCTTCTTGCAGCTTACGGCAAGGACAGCTTCGACTTTGCAGACTTTTCCGGACTGAAAAATCTCGACGCCTCCGCTGTTACTCACAAAGTCAACATCACGGGCAACGCTCTTGCCAACAAAATTATCGGCACAAAAAAAGCCGAAAAGATAGACGGCGACGCGGGCAACGATAAGCTTTACGGCGGCGCAGGCAACGACAAACTCTATGGAAAAGCCGGAAAAGATTCTCTCTTCGGCGAAGCCGGCAACGACAAACTTTACGGCGGCGACGGCTCCGATTATCTCGTCGGCGGCGACGGTAAAGATTCTCTCTATGGTAACGCGGACGCAGACAAACTCTACGGCAATGCGAGCAACGATAAGCTTTATGGCGGCGACGGAAATGATTTACTCTACGGCGGCGACGGTAAAGATTCTCTCTGGGGCGAGGCCGGCAACGATTCGCTCTGGGGCGGCAGCGGCAACGACACTTTTATCTACAAGCCCGGCGAAGGCACCGATAAAATTTTTGATTACGAGACCGGCGACATGTTAAAAATTTTAAATGCGGACGGCTCGAACGGTTCCTTCAAAAAATCCAAATACAGCGGCGGCGATTTGACACTCACCATCAACGGCGGCGGCAAAATTATCCTCTACGACGTGAGCACGAGCGACACTTTCAACATCAACGGCACGAGCTACAAAATCAGCGGCTCCAAACTCAAATAAAATTTGTTCGGAAAAAAAATTTGGCGATGAGCTCTGAGGAGTTCACCGCCGTTTTTTTTTTTGCAAATTTTCAAGTGTCGAGCACAGCCCATTCGTTCGTGAAGTAAAAACTTTTGCTTTCGGGGAGCTTGCCCCAATTTTCGACGACGCGGCTGATTGCACGGGTGACGTCGTGGTGGCCGTCGGTGTTCGTCAGCAGGACGAGAAATTGATTCGAGCCGTTCTGAGAAATTGCATCGCCGCGCCGCAAAGTTTTGTGCAGGCATTCGATAAATTTTTCGCCCGCGACTTTGAGAGGAATTTTTTCGCCGTCACCCGTCCGTTTGAGAGCGAGCAGGACAATGCAAATCGTTTTGGCGTAACCGGCACGCGTGCGCTTGAGGAAACGATAAATGTTGCGGAAACTTTCAAAAGGCAAGATGTATGCGCCGGGCTCTTTGTTGCGTTCGGAAAGAATCATTTCAATCTGCGCCAGAGTGACGACGGTTTCGACGTTTTCTTCGGGTGCGTCCTCGCTGAAAATATTGTAGCCGTGCTTGCCGTTCTGCTTGACGATGTAAAGAGCTTTGTCCGCCTTCTTGTAAAGTTCGACGAAATCTGTGCCGGCTTGAGGGACGAGCACGCAGCCGATTGACGCGCCCAAGGGAATGTTCATATCCTCGCCCATCAATTTTTTTGCGGCCTCGGTGATTTTCTCGTTGATGAATTGAGTTTTGGAGGCGATTGAATTTTCCTCGTTGACGCCGTGACAAAAGGCAACAAATTCGTCGCCGCCCATTCGCCCGATCAAATCTGATGAACGCATGGCCGCCCGCAAAATATCCGCGAACGCAATCAAAATTTTGTCGCCCATGGCGTGCCCGTGAATGTCGTTTACGAGTTTGAAGCTGTCCAAGTCAATCATCATCAGCGAGCCGTGCGATTTCTTGCAAACTTTCGTGAGCTCCTCCTCCGACGAACCTTTATTAAAAAGTCCCGTAAGCTTGTCGGTCGACGAAGTTTTTTTCAAGTCTTGAATCTCGCCGACGGTGTGGAGGATGTTCGCCACGCGCCGCAGCAAAACTTCAGGCTTGAACGGTTTGCGGATAAAATCCATCGCGCCGTTGTCGAAGCCCTTGCTTTCAACTTCCTCGGAGCTGTCCGCCGTCATGAACATGAACGGAATTTTTTTATGGAATTCGTTTTGCAATTCTATCTGCATTTCGTAGCCCGTCATACCCGGCATTCGGAAATCGGACAAAACCATATCGGGGTGTTCTTCGCGATAAATTTCCATTGCCTCTTTTGGCGATTGGGCGCAGAAAGTTTCATATTGACCCGCCAGCATGTTTTCCGTCATCATCAGCGGAACGAGCATATCGTCGACGATTAAAATTTTTTTCATTGCCAAAACCTCACCGTCCGAGAAATTAACTGTCATAACTTTCAAGGTTATTATAAATGTTTTTCGTGGCGAAGGAAAGAAAAATTTTCCCGCGAAATTTTCTGCGACCGAAAAATTTTTGGGAGGCTTGAACGATGGCTGAAGTTTTGAAAAGCGAACTGTTCGCGAAAATCCCGCGCGTCGACGAAAAATTTTTTCACGACGAACTCCACGCGGCATTAAAAAATTTCGACAAAAAAATTGTCGTGCTCGACGACGACCCGACCGGCGTCCAAACCGTCAACGGCATTTCGGTTTACACGGACTGGACGGACGAGGCAATCGCGGCGGGCTTCGCGGAAAAAAATTCCATGTTCTTTATCTTGACGAACTCGCGCGCCTTCTCCAAAGAAAAAACTCGCGCCGAACACAAAAAAATCGCCGAACGAATTTTCGCGGCGGGAAAAAATTTCGGGAAAGATTTTTTGATTGTCAGTCGCTCCGATTCGACGCTCCGCGGCCATTATCCGCTTGAGACGCAAACGCTTTACGAAACTTTGACGGCTTGCGGGAAAAAAATCGACGGCGAAGTTTTGATTCCGTTTTTCAAAGAGGGCGGGCGTTTCACGATTGACGACGTTCATTACGTGCAGGAAAAAAATTTTCTCATTCCCGCCGCTGAAACCGAATTCGCACGCGATAAAACTTTCGGCTACAAAAATTCAAATCTCGCGGCCTACGTCGAGGAGAAAACTTGCGGCGCGTTCAAAAAAAATTCCGTCACGAGCATCAGCCTTGATGAAATTCGCGGCGGCGACATCGAAAAAATTTCTGCGCGGCTCGAAAATGTTCGCGGCTTCGGAAAAATTATTGTCAACGCGATTGATTACGTCGACGTGGAAATTTTCGCGCTGGCTCTGATAAAATCGAAGAAAAATTTTCTTTTCAGGACGGCGGCGGCTTTTACAAAAATTATCGGCGGCGTCGCGGACAAAAATTTTCTCACACGCGCAGAACTCGTCGATTCGGGCAATTTCAACGGCGGATTGATAATAATCGGCTCTCACGTCAAAAAAACCACCGCTCAGCTCGCAGAACTCAAAAAAATCCCGTCAATCGCCTTTATCGAGTTTGACGTTGCGGATTTGAATGCGGCCGAAGAAATTATTCGTCAAACAGAGGAAAATCTTTCTCGCGGACGGACGACGGCGATTTTCACGAGCAGAAAAGTTTTGGATTTGGGCGATGCGGAAAAAAATCTTGCGGCCTCCGTGAAAATTTCCGACGCGCTGACGAAAATTGTAAAAAATTTGAACGTTCGCCCGAAATTTTTGATTTCCAAGGGCGGAATCACTTCTGCGGACGTCGGAACGAACGGTTTGGCCGTAAAAAAAGCTCTCGTCCTCGGTCAAGCGGCGGCGGGCGTCCCAGTCTGGAAAATCGGCGCGGAAAGCAAATTTCCCGGCATGAGCTACATAATTTTTCCCGGCAACGTCGGTGAAGTCGACACGCTGAAAAAAATCGTCGAGAAACTCGTTTGAAAAAAAATCGCTCCCGCGCGGGGAGCTTTTCGGGGAAATTTATGCTTCGCGGTCGACGGAAAGCGCGATATCAATCCGCCGGCCGCCGATTTCCATTTCAACCGTCAAAAAGTGCGCGTCGCTGATTTTTATCGTGTGATCTTCTTCAATTACGAGTTCGGGCGTGGTTATGTCGACTTCAATGCCCAATTTCGCAAAATTTGTGGCTGCACGCGCCGTGAGCATGTTTGACATCTCGCGCAGGGCACTTTTAGCCATATCGTTGAATCTTTCGACGGGCACGCCCAACATCATCGTCGAGGCAATGTAACGGGCGGTGTCGGCCGTCATGTTGTAAACAACCTTTCCGCGCAGTTGCCGAGTAAAACCAACCGCCAAAATCACGCCGCTGCTTATAACATTTCTGTCTTGCAAATAAATTCTTTTCCGCCGAGGCATCGGGAAGCCCATTTGCGGCAAAACTTCCATGAATGCATCAATTATCGGGTTGACGAGTTTTGCGTCCACCGTATCAGTCTCCTTCCGCTTGATCTTGAAGTAAATTTCTATGCGCAGGCGATTTTTACCTGCCGCGTCGTCAAAATTATTTTTTGGAGGTCTTTTTATGCTTAAAAAGTTCTTTTTGACGCTCGTAACGATGTTTTTCCTTGCGTCGAGCGTTTCAGCCGAAAAAATCTTGTTTATCCCGCACGATAACCGCCCAGTTTCGTTTCAACAGCCCGCCGAAGTCATAAAACAGCTCGGATACGAAATTATTTCGCCGCCAACCGAATTTTTGACGCAACCTGACCAACTTTGGGCGTGGTTTTTTGAAAATGCGCCATTTTGCAACGCCGCAGTCGTTTCTTCCGACGCTTTGCTTTACGGAGGGCTGATTCCGTCCCGTTCACACGAAATTCCCGCCGAAATTTTAAATTCTCGCGTCGAAAACTTCAAAATCCTGCGAAATAACAATCCAAACCTAAATTTTTACCTTTTCGGCTCGTTAATGCGCACTCCGATGTTCGGAACCCCCGGTGATCGCGAAGAATCCGATTATTACGGCCAATATGGCACGCAAATCTTCCAATTAACCATGCTTTTGGATAAAAAAGAGACTTCAAAGCTCAATAATCAGGAAAAACTCTATCTCAACACGCTCCAAATGGAAATTCCCGCAGAAATCTTGGAAAATTACTTCTCTCGACGCGAAAAAAACCTTTCCGCCACGAAAAAGCTGTTAAATTTCGTTCGCGAGGGTTATATCGACTTTTTTATCATCGGACGCGACGATAACGCCCCTTTAAGTCAAACTCACCGCGAAAATCGCCAACTTTTGGCTTATATGAAGGATATTCCCAAAACTAAGGCTCAATCGCACGCCGGAATTGACGAATTCGCAATGCTTTTGCTCACACGCGCCGTAAATGACATTCAAGGCTCAATTCCGTTCGTAAATGTCCAATTTAATCGCGGAAAAGGCGAAAAAACCGTTCCGCACTACTCCGACGAGGAAATCGGCACCACAATTCGCGAAGAAATCATTATCGCGGGCGCAATGTACGTTCCGAAGCCGAAAAATGCCGATTTTGTCCTTTTTGTCAACACAGACCCCAACGGAAAGACTTTTGAGCTGCATAATTCCGTTCCGCCCGTGATTTTGACCAAAAAACAGGAAAAATACCTTGAACGCAACGCAAAAAACTTTTCCGCGATGATTGAAGACGCCGTGAATCAAAATTTGCCCGTGGGCGTCGCAGATATCATCACCGCGAACGGATCCGATAACTTTTTAATGGAACAGCTTTACGAGAAAAATTTGCTCTTCAAACTCCAAAGTTACGGCGGATGGAACACCGCGACCAATTCTTCGGGTTTTGCGCTCGGAACAGGCATTTTGGCAAAAAAAATGAGCCGAAAATCGATTGACAGGCTCCTTGCACGCCGATATCTCGATGATTGGGCTTATCAGGCTAATGTTCGCACGAAAATTGCCGCTGAACTCGCAAAAATCCCAAACGGCCTGCAAATTTGCTTGAATTACGGAGATTATGAGCCGCAACTCGTAAAAAAGGAAAATATTTGGATGCACGAGTTCGCAGTCAAGTATTTTCCGCAGTGGAACGATTTTGTAGTGTCAAATCCATGGCATCGCATGTTTGAATGCCGAATTGACTTCGATTGACCGCCTAAACAGCGAATTTTGCACTTTGAACGTTAAAAACGCCTTTCGGGGCGATTTTTTTTTCCACGGACGCGGAAAACGGATTTTGAGCAAAAAAAACACCCTCATTTGGCGGGGGTAAAATTTAGCCGCATAATGACGCCATTTTTTGGCCGTTCAAATCCAATATATTGGATTTCGTCATTTGCGCTTCCAAAATCACTTTCAAACCAGTTTTTCAAGCTCAAAATCATTTTAACAGATCCAAAATCGTTTTTGAAGCCCAAAATCAGTTTTAAGCCGAAAAAATCCGTTTTAAAGCCCAAAATCACGTCTGAGCCGCGAAAATCGCTTGTCCGAGGCAAATTCCGCCGTCGTTGCACGGAATCAGCCTGTGCAGAAGGATTTTTAATCCAAATTGCCGCAATTTTTCAGTTAAAAGCGTTGTCAGCAGCGAATTTTGGAAAACTCCGCCGCTCAAGGCCACATTTTTTATTTTTGAACGCTCACTAAGGCCAAAAATCATCTGCGCGGCCATTTCAGCCAGTCTTTCGTGAAATAATCGTGCCAAATCGCAAATATTTTCGCCGTTCAAGCGTCGATTCAAAATTTCATGGAAAATTTCGGCCGTTGTCATGAATTTGCTTGAAATTTGTGATTTGTGAACGGATTTTTCGGCTAAAGCTTGCAAACGCATTGCGGCTTCTCCTTCGTACGTCGAAACCTTGCAAACTCCCAAAATCGCGGCAATCGCGTCAAAAATCCTTCCTACACTCGTCGAAACCACGCAATTTATATCTTTTTCAAGCAAAAATTTCACTCCGCGCATATTTTTTTCGTCAGAAAGGCTCAATTCGCGTGCAATATCGAGATTTATGAAGTTTAAAGCGATTCTCCAGCCTTCGCGAGCCGATTTATCGCCGCCGGCCTGCAAAAACGGCTCAATTGACGCCGCGCGCTCATAATTTTTCGTGTCGCAGATAAAAAATTCGCCGCCCCAAACGGTTTTGTCGTCGCCAAAGCCCGTTCCGTCGAATGCAACGCCGATAACTTCGCCGTGATGATTATTTTCCGCCAAACAGCTCAAAATATGCGCGTAATGGTGTTGAATTTTAATTAACGGCACGTTTAAAGCGTCAGAAATCGTTTTTGCAAGTTCTGAAGTGTGATAACGCGGGTGTTTGTCGCAAATTACGACTTCTGGCTGAATTTCTAGCAAATTTTTCATGCGATCGATTGATTTTTCCAAAATTTCGACGGTTTGAAGGTTTTCGCAGTCGCCGATATAGGGAGAAGCGTAAAATAAATCGTTTTTCGCCAGGCAAAAGGTATTTTTGAGTTCACCGCCGAGCGCGAGGACTGATTTTTTATTTGAGGCAAAAAAAATAGGCAAAGGAGCGAATCCGCGGCTTCGACGAATCATTGACGGGCGATTTTCGACAAAATCAGCGACAGAATCGTCCGCGCGGAGCAAAATTCGGCGATTATGGCTCAAAATTGCGTCGCAGAAGTCAAAATTTTTAATTGCGTCGTCGTCATCAATCGAAATTGGCACGCCGGACGGATTTCCGCTCGTCATAATCAATGCGTCGGGGAAATTTTTAATTTCGTCGGGAAAATCGAAGATAAGCAGGTGCAAAGGCGTGTACGGCAGCAAAACGCCGAGTTTATTTATGTTTGGAGCGACATTTTGAGCGATTGAGCCGATTTTTTTATTTAAAAGGACGATTGGTTTCTGCGGGCTGTCCAAAAATGATTTTTCGACGTCAGAAAGCAAACATTCTCGCTGAATTGCGGAAATATCTTTAAACATGACGGCAAAAGGCTTATTTGGACGAATTTTTGACGTGCGGATGCGTTGAATTGCGGAAAAATTCCGTGCATCGCAGGCCAAATGGAAGCCGCCGATACCTTTTATCGCGATAATGCCGCCTTGAGCCAAAATTTTCCGCGAAAACTTAATTGCGTCGTGTCCGCGCAGATTTTTTCCGATAATATAGACTTCGCAGCCGCAATCGTTGCAACAAATGGGTTGAGCGTCGAATCTTCGCGAATTTTTATCAAAATATTCGTTTTTGCAGGCGTCGCACATGGGAAAATCGCTCATGGAAGTTCTTTCGCGGTCGTAAGGCATATTTTTTAAAATTGTTAGCCTGGGGCCGCAAGCGGTGCAATTTATGAACGGGTGAAGATAACGGCGGTTATTTTTGTCGAAAAGTTCTTCTTTGCACTGTTCGCAGATAGAAATATCGGGCGAAACGAAAATATCGCCTGATTCGTGGACGCTTTCGACGATTTTGAAGTCAAAAAAGGTTTTATCGGGCAAAAAGTTGGAATCGACCTTCAAAATGGCAGAACGGGGCGGATTTTTTGTTTGGAGAGCGTTTAAAAAGTTTTTTAGGTTAAAATCGTCGCCTTGAGCGAAAATTTCTACGTAAGAGCCGCGATTAGCGACGTTTCCGACGATTTTATTGGCGTCAGCGAGATTTTTTACGAACGGACGGAATCCGACGCCCTGAACGATCCCGAAAATTTTAATATTAAGCAAAATAATTCACCTCACGCTGGTTTTAGCAAAAAAAAACCCGCCTTTCGACGGAAAAATATTTTTATGGCGAATTTTCCTTGAGTTTGGCGATTTCATTCATGATTTCCTGCGCGAAGTCTTCCAGAGCGTCTTTATCCTTGGTTGAGCCCGAAAATTTCATCGGCGAACCGTAAATTACGGCGGTTTGAGGAAAAAATTCGTCGCGGGAGAAAATTTTCTCGGTATTTACGATTGCGGCGGGGACAATCGGAGCTTTTGACATCGCGGCAATCAAACTCACGCCGTTTTGGGCTTTTCCGAGCTTGCCGTCTTTTGAACGCGTGCCTTCGGGGAAAATTCCGAAGCATTTTCCGTCTTTTAGGAGTTTGAGCGCAGTTTTTATCGCATTTTTGTCCGCCGTGCCGCGTTTGACGGGAAAAACGTGCAAATTTCTGCAAACCCACGCCATAATCGGATTTTTGAAGAGTTCTTCCTTGCCCATGTAATTTATCTCGCGATCGATGAAAGTTCCGAGAAAAGGCGGATCCCAGTTGCTCACGTGGTTTGCGGCCAGGATAAACGCGCCGTTTGCAGGAATATTTTCTGTTCCGACGACTTTTGTCCTTAAAATTGCCCCGAACCACAGCCGACAGATAATTTTGAAGATTTTATAAAACATTTTCTCACCCGCGCGGATTTTATCAGAAAGAATTCACTCCTTCAAGTTATAATCCGTTCAAAAGGAGGGATTCTCATGTTTAAAAAAGTTTTTGCGACATTTTTGCTGGCCGTGACGTTGATTGTGGCCGGCGGACAGTTCAATCGCGCTGAAGCCTATTGGGGGCTCGTCGTCAACTGCCGCGAATGGATTTCTCTGCGCACCTATCGTTCGACCGAGGCACCGCGCCGCACGACGATTCCGCTGGGCGAATGGGTCTGGATTTACAACAATTCCTACGCCGACGGATTTTTGGAGGCGGAATACAACGGAATGCACGGTTATGTTCTTTCAGCCTACATAAAATACATCAAGGAATGATTCGACATGAAAAAACTTTTGGCCGCGTCTGTTGCGGCGATTTTTTTAATGACGGGTTGCGGTTCCGAGGCGAGCGAGCCTGAAAAAATTTCGACGGAAAAAGTTGCGGCGGCGGTCGAAACGAACTTTTCTTTGCAAGATTTGATCATCAACACGAGCCCCGCGAAATATTCCTACGAAAATTTTATTCACGACGTTGAAATTTTGCGCGCGCTCTATCCAAATCAAATTCAGGTGCTGAATCTTTGCACGACACCCGACGGCCGCCAAGTCGTCGACATAATTTTGGGCGATATCAACGGCGACAACCAAATTTTGATTTTCGGAGCGATGCACGCCCGCGAATACATCACAATGCAAATCGTCATGCGTCAGCTTTGCGAAACTCTCAATCCGACGGGCGCAAGTTATCGTGGAGTTCCGGCCGCCGAACTTTTGCAGGGCGTGACGATTCATTTTGTCCCCGACAGCAACCCCGACGGCGTGGCGATAAGTCAATTCGGTTTGAACGGCATAAAAAATCCTTCAATCAGAAATTCTGTCGCCGCGATGACCGATGACTTCGAGCAATGGAAATCAAATGCCAACGGCGTCGACTTGAACAGAAATTTTGACGCGGGCTGGCACGAATACGTCGGCTCGACTTATCCCGGCTCCGAACGCTACAAAGGCACGTCCCCCGGCAGCGAACCCGAAGCCGCCGCGCTAATCCGTCTCACGCAAGATTATCACATCAAACGCGCGATAAGTTATCACACGTGCGGCGCGGTGATTTATTGGTATTACAAGCAGAGCGGCTCCGTTTTGGCCGAATCAAAAAAATTCGCCGAGGAAATTTCTTCCGCGACGAATTATCCGCTCGACGACGATTACACAGCTTTGGACGCGGCCGGCTACAAAGATTGGGCGGTTTACAAGTTGGGCGTGCCGAGCATAACGATTGAAGTCGGCGCAGAAACTGGCGGCTTGATTAATCCCGTCCCGCAAAGTCGTTTCGGCTCGATTTGGGAACGCAATAAAAATGTTGTCCTCGCCACGGCTTACAACTTGAAGTTTAAATGAACGTTGAAAAAAATCTGAACTTGATTTATAATCGGCGTGCTTGATGCCTCGCGGCAAACGGCGGTTGAATCCAAGGCTCCCGGAGAGGGGGCGAAGCTGATGTTTAAGATTATCATTCGCGTTGTTGTTCTCACGGGGATAATCCTCTGGGCATTAACGAAAACAGCCGCCTAAGCTTTCCCACAGGCATAGCGGCTGAATTCTTTTGATTCACCAATATATACGACGGGAGCTAAACCGCCTTCAAGCAATCTTCGCCTCGCAAACGCGGGGCATTTTGTTTTTGCCGCCCAAGCTCGCTACGCTTTAGGCGACCAATCGAAGCTTTAATTGAAGTAAAATTCCTTGCAGAGAAATTATAATCGACGCGGGAAATTTTTTCAAGGAAAATTTTTCACCAAGTCAGCCACGTGTACGCGCTGAAAATTATCAGCAAAAATATTTCGGCCAGAAGAATCGGCTGCAAAGTTTTGAGCAAGTCCGCCTTGAAGTAATCGACCGTGACGATTAAACAAACGTGCGTGGGAGTGAGCATTTGTCCCGCGACGCCGAAAGCCATAGCCACGCCCGCCAAATTTAAATCGCCCGTGCCAAAAGCCGCAACAATCGGCATGACGATTGCGACGTGACCCTGGCTCATTCCCGTCAAAATTCCGATGATGAACGAGACGCACGCGATGATGACTGGGATTGGCAACGGCGACGCTTGGAAGGCCGCGACGATTTCGCCCAAAACCTCCGTCACGCTCAAGAGCTGGATAAAATATAAAATGCAACAGATGTTGAGCGTCATTTTTAAATCGAGCGCGCCGAGGAAAATTTCTTTCACGCTGACACGTCGACCGACCGCCGCCAAAACGAAAATCCACGCCAAAACGATAATTCCCGTCGCGATTGATGCGTTGAGCTTGAAGAAGACGACGACCAAAAAAACTGCTGTCACGGGCGCGAGAGCCAAGATCAGTCCGTTGCGTTCGTGGCGAATCTCTTCCGTAGTCTCAGAAATTTTTTTCGACGCGGGAATTTTTATCGGGCGAATCAAAATCAGCCAGCCGACCGCGACCGCCAAAACCGTCACCCAACAAAGATGGCTGATGAATTCGCCGAAAGTCACGCCCGCAATCGAGCAGGCCATAATCATTCCGGGGATAATCGGGCTGGAGAATTCAAACAGATGACGGAACCAAAAATTTATGGCGGCTTTGTGTTCGGGCGAAAGTTTTAAATTCGTGCTGAGCTCCTCGACGATTGGTGCGGAAAATCTGGCACCGCCGACGCTGGGCAAAAGTCCCAAAAACGCGGGCATCGTCGCCAACAAAATTTTCACGTTCGAGACCATGCGCTTGAGTGCTTTGACCATATCGTTGAGCGCGCCGCTCTTTCGCAGCTCGATTTCCAAACACATCACGAAGTACAGCGCGAAAATTATATCGTACGTGCGCGGCAGGCTGAACGTCTCGCAAAAAGCTTGCGCTAAAGAAATCGGGCTCGCAGAACGCAGAGCCCAGATGAAAATTCCGGCGGCCAACATGCACAAGCCGATTTGGATTTTGAATCGCAACAAGACGATGATTATCGCCAGCGCGATTGTCAGGAGCAAAAAAATATTCAATTCAATTTTGTTTGTCGAGCAGTTCGACTTTGCCGCTTCTGGGGTGGAACATCAGCCCGTGAATTTTTACGTCTTTGGGGATGAGCGGATTTTCGCGCAACTGACGGACGACTTTGATGACATTTTCTTCGGGCTTTTGGAAGGAGTCCGTCCACTCGACGAGTTCCTTTTCGACCATTTTGATTGCGTCGGGAGAGATGCCGCGAGCCAACATTCCGCCCGTCAAACTCTTGGACGTGGTTTTTGACATGCCGCATTCGTGGTGACCGATGATCGCGACTTCCTGGACGCCGAGTTCATAAATGCAAACGAGCAGGCTGCGCACCGTGGTATCGAAGACACCGTTGAGGCAGTTGCCGACGGTCTTGATGATTTTTGCGTCGCCGCGTTTGATTCCCAGGCACGGTTCCAAAAAGTTGACGAGGCGCGTGTCCATGCACGTTACGATCGCCAAATGTTTTTTCGGCATCTTGCTGTCGTGGTGGTCTTCGTGCTCATAAGCTTTGAAATCTTCCGGCAGGTTCGCGCAAAATTTTTCGTTCGTCTGCAAAATTTCATCGATGACTGACATTTTTTTTCCTCCCAAAAATTTTAATTGACCAAGAACAATTTATCCAGCTCGGCGAGTTTTGCCTCCAAGTCGAAGTCAACATCGTCGGCGTAATATTGCGCGAGGTCTTCGCTCGTTCTGGTCTCGACGTAAAGATAATGATCGTCGTCTTCGTCCACGGCCAGCCCGTAGCTTACGATTTCTTCGGCGTTGATTCTGTCCTCGGCGATCTTTACAAAACGCGGCAAATCTTTCATGGTAACCGCTCCTTTCTTCGCGCCGAAATTTTATAACCTTTCCGCGCCGCTGTCAACTTTACAAGAGGCCGCGAATTCGCTATCATACGGCGAGAAAAATTTATTGGAGGAATTTTCATGGCAACGATTATCGCTCCGTCGATTCTCTCGGCGGATTTTGCTCACTTGGCCGACGAAATTAAAAAAGTTACGGACGCGGGCGCGGAATATGTTCACGTCGACGTTATGGACGGCACCTTCGTCCCGGAAATCACAATCGGCGCGGGCGTCGTGAAAAGTTTGCGCAAAGTGACCGACGCGGTCTTGGACGTCCACTTGATGGTTGAGCACCCCGAAACGCAGCTGGAAAGTTTTGCTCAAGCCGGCGCGGACATCATAACTTTCCACGTGGAGGCAACGCGTCATCCTCATCGAGTGATTCAAAAAATTCACGAGCTGGGCTGCAAGGCAGGCGTCGCGCTCAATCCTGGAACGTCTCTTTCCGCCGTGGAAGAACTCATCGAAGAAGCCGACATGATTTTGATTATGACGGTCAACCCAGGCTACGGCGGCCAAAAATTTATCGAGTCAATGCTCGGAAAAATTCACATGCTCTATCACATGATCGAGGAGATGGAAACGGAATGCGATATCGAAGTCGACGGCGGCATCAACGCCCAAACTTCCGTTGACGTTCGCGAGGCCGGCGCAAATATTTTGGTCGCGGGCTCGGCGGTCTACGGTGCGGCAGACGTCGCTCAAGCCATAAAAAATATTCGCGGCAAAGAAATTTTTCATCATCACCACGAGGACGACGACGAATGATTTTCGATTCCCACCTCCACACGAAATTTTCTGCGGACTCGAAAATGACGGCGGTCGAAGCGATTGCCCGCGCGGCGAGTTTGAATTTGGGCGTGGTCTTCACGGAGCATTTCGACTTCGGGCTGAAACTCGACGGAAAAAATTTCGCCTTCGACGCGGCGGCCTACATGAACGAGTACAAAAATTTTCGCGGGAAAAATATTCGGCTCGGCGTCGAGGTCGGCTTGAGGAAATTTGCGCGCGCGGCCAACGAAAATTTTTTGGCGCAGGCAGATTTCGATTTTGTCCTCGGCTCAATTCATCTCGTCGACGACCTGGACATTTATTATCCTGAATTTTTTGCGGACAAGGACAAGACGACAGCTTACAAAAAATATTTTCGGCAGATGGCGGACGAGGCGGCCGTGGCAGATTTTGACGCGCTCGGTCACATCGATTACATTTGCCGCACCGCGCCCTATGACAATCCCGAAATCGATTACGCCGCGTTCACCCAAGACATCGACGAGGTTTTGAAAGTCATCGTCGGCCGCGAAAAAGTTTTGGAGCTCAACACGCGCCGCTTCAAAAATTCTCGTGCGATTGATGAGCTCGTGCCCGTCTACAAAAAATATCGCGCGCTCGGCGGAAAATTCGTGACGATCGGCTCGGACGCTCACAGAGTTTCTGCCGTCGGAAATTTTTTCTCCGAAGCTTTGGATTTTCTCCGCGAGCTGGACTTGACGCCCGTGACTTTTTCCGAACGCAAGCTTGAAAAATTTTGAGCCGTGTGATATCATTCGCGCGATCAGATAAAAAAATCGAAGGCAGTCGATGCCGTAACGTCGACCCCTTCCTCGTTAGTAGATAAAAATTTTTAGGAACGATTCGGGAGCCGTCGTGGCGGACGGCTCTTCACTTACTTGTGGTTGTCGAAGTACGTCAGTGCCGCGAAGAGGAGCGTTCCGACTTGGCAAATGAGCTCCAGCCAGTCCTTAATGTCCATTCGCGCCACCTCCTTCCTTCGAGGAAGAAGCCGACACATCAACTGCCATGCGGCAATTATAGTTCAGGTTCATAAAAGTTTCAAGAAAATTTTCAACCGCTCAGCTATTCTAAGCTTGAGCAAATTTTTTTTTGGAGGGAGAGCAGATGAAAAAATTTTTGGCAAGGCAGAGGCAGGACGGATTTTTTACGTTGCGATTAAAATCTGCGGCGGGAAAACTTTCTGCGACACAACTTTTGGCGATTCACAATCTGGCGGAAAAATTCGGCGCGGGCTTCGTCAATCTCACTTCGCGGCAAGAAATTTCCGTGCCGTTCGTTCGCGAAGAAAATTTCGACGCGATGAAAAATTTTTGCGCGGAAAACGATTTGAAAATTTCTCCGCTCGGCACGATTTTTAAACAGGTGACGGCTTGCCAAGGAACGCAAAGTTGCCCCGCCGGGATAATCGACGCGCCCAAAATCGCCGGCGAACTCGAACGATTTCACGGCGGCCAAGAATTTCCGAACAAAATCACGTGCGCGGTGACGGGCTGCCCCAACAACTGCATGAAGGTCGAGGCGAACGATATCGGCGTCAAAGGTTTTGTCGAGCCGAAATTTTTTGCGGAGAATTGCGTTCATTGCGGCGCGTGCGAAAAAATTTGTCGGGTCGGTGCGATTAAAGTTGACCGCGCGAAAAAACTTTGGATGATTGCTCGCTACAAATGCGTAGGTTGCGGCCGCTGCGTCAAGGTCTGCAAAAATTCCGCGCTTGAAGGTTCCGTCGGCCTGAAAATTTTTTTCGCGGGGAAAGATTTTTTTCCGCCCGTGCAAGAAGATGAGCTGTATAAAATTTTCTACGCGGCCTTGAAAATTTTTTCGGATCACGCAAAACCTCGCGAACGTCTCGGAAAAATGTTGGAGAGGCTCGGCACGGACGACTTCAAAGAAAAAATTCGCGCGGCGGGAAATTTTTGACTTAGAAAAAATTTTCATGTACAATCCTGCCGTAAATTTTTCTCGAAAGAGATGAGCCTCAATGAAAAATTTTTTCTCGGAAGAAATCGGTTATATGTTCGCGACGCTCCAGCGTTTCGGCAAGGCGTTGATGTTGCCCATAGCGATATTGCCGGCGGCGGGACTTTTGCTGGGCATCGGCTCGACGCTCTCAAATTCAAACGCGCTCCAAATTTTTTCGTTCTTGGATATCCGCGGGCTGCAAATTATTTTTATGCTCATGGCTTCGGCCGGCAACATCGTCTTTGAAAATTTGCCCGTGCTGTTCGCCGTGGGTTTGTCGACGGGGCTGGCTCGCAAAGACAGAGGAACCGTCGCGCTCGCCGCAATTCTTTCCGTCTTGGTGACGAACGCCACGATTCACACCGCGCTGAAAATCACGGGCAAGTTGGCTCAAGAAAATTTGGCCGCCGCCGGTCAAGGAATGTGCCTGGGCATTCAAACTTTGGAGACGGGCGTTTTCGGCGGAATGATCATCGGGCTGATGGTTTATCGCCTGCACAAAGAATTTTACACGACGGAGTTGCCGATTTCCCTTGGATTTTTCAGCGGCTCGCGTTTCGTCCCGATAATTTGTACGTTCGCGTCCGTTTGCCTTGGAATTTCTTTCTACGTCGTGTGGCCGGGCTTCCAAATAATAATTTCAGATTTCGGCTCGCTCTTTTTGAAAACGGGTTATCTGGGAACTTTGGCTTACGGATTTTTTTTGCGCATGCTGGGAATTTTCGGGCTACACCACATTTTTTATCTGCCGTTCTGGACGACGGGACTGGGCGGCACGGAAATTGTCAACGGTCAGCTCGTTGAAGGCACTCAAAGAATTTTTTTCGCGCAACTGAATGATCCGTCCGTGACAAAATTTTACGAGGGCATTTCGCGTTTCATGTCCGGCAGATTTATCACGATGATGTTCGGGCTGATGGGTGCCGCTTTTGCCATGTACAAAACTTCCAAGCCGCAAAACAAAAAAATCGTCGGGGGCATGCTCTTTTCCGCCGCGCTGACATCTTTTTTGACGGGAATAACCGAGCCGCTGGAATTTTCGTTTCTGTTCGTCGCGCCTATGCTTTACGTCCTTCACGCCTTTTTCGACGGCTGCGCGTTCATGCTGGCTCACATCTTCCAAATCACAATCGGTCAAACTTTTTCGGGCGGGCTGATCGATTTTATTTTGTTCGGCGTGGCGCAGGGCGAGGCCAAAACGAATTGGATGTACGTGCCGCTAATCGGCGTGCCGTGGTTCTTCCTCTATTATTTTTCGTTCAAGTATCTGATTGAAAAGTACGACCTCAAGACGCCGGGTCGAGACGAAAATTTAACGGAAGAAATTTTGAGCGACGAAGAGCAAACGAAATTAATTTTGTCGGGGCTGGGCGGAAAAGAAAACATCGTCGATTTCGATTGTTGCGTGACTCGCCTGCGCGTGACGGTAAATGACGCTGCCAAAGTCGACGAAAAAATTTTGAAGTCGAGCGGCGCACAAGGAATCATCTGTCAGGGCGTCGGCGTTCAAATTGTTTACGGCGTGCAAGTCCCAAAGATCAAAAATAATCTCGAAGAGGCTTTAAAATAATTTTTCGGCCGCGCAGATTTTTTGACTTAGAAAAATTTTTCGTGTAAAATCCTTTCCATAATCTTGCTTCGGAAAGGAGCTCTTTATGGAAAAATTTTTTGAACTCAAAGAACGCGGTACCGACGTCAAGACGGAGATCATGGCGGGGATAACGACCTTCATGACGATGGCTTACATCTTGGCGGTCAACCCGATTATCCTCGGCGCGTCGGGCATGGACACGGGCGCGATTTTCACGGCGACGGCTCTGGCCTCCGCGTTCGCAACTTTTATCATGGCGTTTTTGGCGAACATGCCGTTCGTTTTGAGCGCGGGCATGGGTCTTAACGCTTATTTCGCCTACACGGTCGTTATCGGCATGGGCTATACGTGGCAGCAGGCACTGGCAGCGATTTTCGTTGAAGGTGTCATTTTTATTTTCCTCTCCCTCGTCAACATTCGTGAAGCAATCTTCAATGCAATTCCTCCGTCGCTGAAAATCGCGGTGTCGGTCGGCATCGGTCTTTTTATAAGTTTTATCGGCTTGCAAAACGCGCACATCGTCGTAGCCGGCCCCACGCTCGTCACGCTCTATTCGTTCAAAAGTTCGGTCGAAGGCGGCACGTTTAATTCGGAAGGTATAACTGTTTTGCTCGCGCTCGTCGGCCTGCTGATAACCGCCTTCATGCTGATAAAAAATGTCAAAGGCTCGGTGCTCTTCGGAATCGTGGCGACGTGGGGTCTGGGAATGATTTGCCAGGCGACGGGGCTTTACGTTCCCAATCCCGAAAAAGGATTCTTCAGCCTCTTCCCGTCGGGAATAATTTCTATGCCCGCGTCGCTCGAACCAACGCTCATGCAGGTTGACTTCAGCTCGGTTTTGTCGTTTGAATTTTTTTCGATTTTGATGGCGTTCCTCTTCGTCGATCTGTTCGACACAATCGGTACGGTCATCGGCTGCGCGTCGAAGGCAAACCTTTTGGACAAAGACGGAAAGCTCCCCAAAGTCAAACAGGTTTTGTTGACTGACGCAATCGGCACGACGACCGGCTCACTTTTGGGCACGTCGACGATCACAACTTTTGTCGAATCTTCGGCGGGCATAGCTGAGGGCGGCAAGACCGGTTTGACGGCGGTGACTGCCGGCGCATTATTTTTCTTGGCATTATTTTTCTCGCCCGTCTTCTTGGCGATTCCGGCGTTCGCGACGGCTCCCGCGCTCATCATCGTCGGCTTTTTGATGATGCAGCAAGTTTCAAAAATAAATTGGACGAGCGACGTGCTCACGGCGGTTCCGGCTTACATCACGATTTTTTCTATGGCGTTCATGTATTCCATCTCGGAAGGAATTTGCTTCGGCGTCATCAGCTACACGCTCCTGCACATCGGCACGGGCAAAGGCAAAGACGTCACGCCGCTGATGTATATTTTGACCGTGCTGTTCATTTTGAAGTACGCGCTGCTTTGATTGGGAGTGATTGACTTGACAAAGAGCGAGCTGAAAAATTTAATCAACGCGGCGGCCGGCAGACGCAAAGCTGACCTCGTGATAAAAAATTGTAAAATCGTCGACGTGCTCGGCGGAAAAATTTTTTCGGGCGAAGTGGCCGTGACTGACGGAAAAATTATCGGCATGGGCAAAGAAAATTATGACGGCGAAAAAATTTTTGACGCGGGCGGAAAATTTCTCGCGCCGGGTTTCATCGACGGGCACATCCACATCGAATCGAGTTACATCAGCCCCGAACAACTCGGCCGAATAATTGTTCCGCGCGGCACGACTTCGATTATCGCCGACCCCCACGAGATTGCAAACGTTTGCGGGCTCGACGGCCTGCGCTACATGCTCGACGCCGCCAATCACACGAAGCTAAACATCATTCAAGCGATGCCGTCTTGCGTGCCGGCCACGCCGTTTGAAGACGCGGGAGCTGTGATTGAAGCTGCGGACATGGAAGAACTTTTGAGCGACGAAAATTTTTTCGGGCTGGGCGAATTCATGAACGCGCCGGGCATCATCAACTGCGACGAAAAAGTTTTGGATAAAATTCTTCTGGCTCAAAAACTCGGCAAGCTCATCGACGGGCACGCTCCCAACCTCACGGGAAAAAATTTGAACGCTTACATGAGCGCGGGCGTCGGCGGCGACCACGAATGCTCGACCGTCGAAGAGATGCACGAAAAAATTTCCAAAGGCATGTACGTTTTGATTCGCGAGGGTTCCGCCTGCCACAACTTGAAAACTTTGGTCAAGGGCGTCACGAATTTCAACAGCCGCAGAATTTTGCTTTGCTCCGACGACTGCCAGCCGAAAACGATTTTGGAACGCGGCCACATCGACAAAAATATAAGAATGTGCGTCGAGGAAGGCCTTGATCCGATAACCGCGATTCAGATGGCGACGATAAACGCGGCCGAATCAATCGGGATTTACGACCGCGGCTTCATCGGCATTGGTGCGCACGCGGATTTGGTTTTGCTCGAAGACCTGAAAAATTTCCGCGCGGAAAAAGTTTGGATCGGCGGCGAGCTCGTAGCGGAGGACGGAAAATATTTGCCGAAAATTTTTCCCGCAGATATTTCAAAAGTTCGCGGCTCCGTTCGTGTGAAAAATTTTTCTGCCGACCGTTTAAAATTAAATTTGTCGCGCGGCAAGGTAAACGTCATCGGGATTGAGCCCGGCGGCGTCGTCACAAAAAAAATTCTCGCCGAAGTTCAGCTCGACGAGACGGGCGATTTTATTTTTGATCCCGCGCAGGACATTTGCAAAGTCGCCGTGATTGAACGCCACCACGAGACGGGCAAAATCGGGCTCGGACTTTTGGGCGGCTACGGAATCAAACGCGGGGCGATTGCCGTTTCCGTCGCGCACGATTCGCACAACATCATCGCGGCCGGCGTGAGCAACGAAGAAATTTTTTGCGCCGTCGAAGCTCTGATAAAAATGGAAGGCGGAATGGTTTTGGTCAAGAACGGGAAAATTATTTCTGTGATACCGTTGCTGATTGCCGGGCTGATGAGTGATTTGAGCGGCGAAGAACTCAAAGAAAAACTCGACGCGCTCCACGAAAAAGCCCACGCCGAACTCGAAATCAGCGCGGACGTCGAACCCGTCATGACTTTAACTTTTATGTCGCTGCCCGTCATTCCCGAAATAAAATTAACGGCGCGCGGCCTCTTCGACTACGCGACGTTCGATTTCATTCCGTTGGAAATTAGGGGTTGTTGGTAAATTAAAAGTGAATAACACAAGCAGCAAGTAAAACGA
>CAMNFC010000022.1 GCA_946536925.1 uncultured Selenomonadales bacterium
TGTTATCGACTGCACAGATAATGTCTTCTTGCGTCCTAAATTGCCTCAAAGTCTTATCAACGTTTTTAAAATCAATGGTGTTGCCGTGCTCGTCGTGTAGTTCCGTATAACCAATCATGCCGGATAATTTCTTATTAAGATTTTTAACGAATTCTTCAGGCAAAATATTTTTTCCGCCGAGCAATCGCTTAATGTCCGCCGGTTCATAAAGACATTCGCTCTCGCTGTGATCAAAAATAAGAAAGCTTGCGCTGAGCGTCGTTGGACAACCAAGATCATTTGCTATGCCGTTATAACCGCCCAAATAAAAGCAAAGGTATTTATCTTTGGTAAGCTTTATGATTCTTCCGTCAGCGTCCGTGCAAAGAAGAGCTATTGCCGCCTCAGCAAACACTTTGTCAAAAAATCTGTCGATATAACGCCGATAAGTATGATAGTCGCCAACTTCGCCGCGCCGTTTGCTGCCACGCTTGAGACGATATTCTTTGCAAAAATTTTCGGTAAGACGGGCGTCAAGAGCCGAGAAAAATTTAAACATAAGACTTTCTAACTGCGGCTCGGTTCTGCAAAGTCTATTAACAATTCTTATAATTTCATCGTACAACAAATTTAATTTTCGCCTGCAAGAAAAATTCTCCGGCGTTTGTTTTCTGCAAGCGTCAAGCCAATGAATCAGCTCCGAACGAAACGCCACGTTATCAATTTTGTCCAAGCGAATTAGATTTAAATCGCCCACGTAGCTAAAATCTTTTGCACTTTCTTTTGAAGGAGAATATCCCTCCGGCGTCAAGTAGTAGAGAACGGGCGGCTCGCTCAAGAAATATTTATCGGTGTGAAGTTTAGCCTCGCGCCAATAATTATAGCATTGCGTCGATTGCTCGACGACATCTTTATTTCCTTTTATTTTGACTTCAATCGGAATGAAACGTTTCGCCGTGATGATTGCCAAATCTATTCTTAGAGAAGCTTTTCGTTTTACAAATTCTGTCAAATATTCTTTGTAAACTTTTGCGCTGTCCAATTCTTCCGATGACATTTCAAGGCGCAAGACGTATTTATCGAACAATTCGAGATAGAGCCGCCAACATTCGGGATTTTCTTCAGGCGATAAAAGCTCATGCATTATGCCTGTTAATTCGGGTTCAGTCATTTTGAAAGCCTCCGAAAAATTTTTTTCTATTGTAGCGGCGCAAGGCAAATTGCGCAACAAAAAAGCGTCGCAGATTTTTTCCGCGACACTTTCTTCAGCCTCGGACGAAGTGCGGATATTTTTTCAAAAAATTTTTCAGCGCGGGCAGCTCGATCTCGTTCACGTCGCAGGAAGAAAATTTCGCGCGGCTGACGAGATATTTTCCGTTCTTCAAAGCTTCCTCCAAAAAATTTTCGTCGACGCCGGAAAAATTTTGGAAGTCGGGCGCAGCACGAACTTTTTCCAAAAATTTTTTTGCGCCGCCCATGCTGGAAAAGTGTCGTCCGCCGTTTACGATTCGCGGCAAAGTCATTCGCGCGTTTCGGAAAGCTTGGGGCGATTGCATGTGTTTGAATTTGCCGATGACCGTGCCCGCCCACGGAAGATCGCGATTGACCCAATCGAAATAATAGCTGTGAAAAATTTGTTGGAAGGTGACGGGGCTCAAGTCCAAAAAATTATTAATCCTCATGCCGGAGTGGAACGGCACCAATTTATTTTTCGTGAAGGGCGTCGTGTCATAGAAAGCGATGAAATCGACGAACTTGCCGGCGTCGGAAAAACTTTCAATCAGCGTCTTTAAAATTTTTGGATTGGGAAATTCGTCGACGTCGGAAATCAAAATCAAATCGTCGGGCTCGGCGTCGACCAAACCTTTGGCGATAGAGTTTCGCTGATGATTTTCAATCGACCAATCGCCCGCACCTTTGTACGGGACGTCGGTCGTGTCCATAATGTAATGGATCTTCGGGAAAAATTTTTTGAAGTCGTCTTTGCGTTCAAAAAAGTTGAAAGGCTTGGGAACGTTGGCGTGAGTTTTGTCCGCCTCGACGATGACGAAAAAATCCACGATGTCGTAAAAAGTTTCCAGCCTCAGTTCCAAAAGTTCGAACTCGTTGAAGAAGGGGAAGCAGTCGAAAACTTTCATGGCTTTATCTGTCGGGGAAAAATTCGTCGTGGATGGCGTTGACGGCTTCTGTGACTTGCGAACCTTTGACCAGGCACGAGACGCTGATCTCCGAGGTGGAGATGATGTCGATGTTGACGTCCGCGCGAGCAAGAGCACCGAACATTCTGGCCGCCACGCCGGGAGAGCCCAACATACCCGCGCCGACGATTGAAACTTTGGCCATGTCTTCTTCGACGAGAACGGACGCCGCGTGAACTTTTTCGCCCGCCAAACCGATAATTTTTTTTGCTTCGGCCAAATCGTTCAGGTCAATCGTGAAGACGATATCGTTTATATTTCTGTCGATGTTGCGGATACTCTGGACGATCATGTCGACGGAAATGTTTGCGTCGGCCAAAGCTTTGAAGAGAGTGTGCGCGATGCCGGGATTGTTCGGCACGCCGATAACGGAAATTTTTGCAACCTTCATGTCGTGGGCGACGCCGCGAATCTCAAAATCTTTTTCCTCCACCGTATAATCCTCCCTGATGATTGTGCCCGCGTCTTTTGTAAAGGTCGAGCGGACGTGAATCGGAATGTTAAAGTATTGTCCCATTTCAACGGATCGCGGCTGCATGACACCTGCGCCGAGCCTGGCCATCTCCAGCATTTCAAAGTAGGTGATCTCTTTCATCTTGCGCGCGTTCTTGACGATTCGAGGGTCGGCTGAATAAACGCCGTCGACGTCGGTGAAAATTTCGCACTCGTCAGCTTTAAGAGCACCGGCCAGAGCAACAGCCGAAGTATCGGAACCGCCGCGGCCGAGCGTCACGGGGTCGCCGAATCTGTCAGCACCTTGGAAGCCGGCAACAACGACAACTTGCCCGCGGTTAAGTTCGTCGTGCACGCGTTTTGGTTTGATGCCAAGGATTCTGCCTTTCGTGTGCACGGAGCTCGTCCTCATGCCGACCATTTGTCCCGTCAAAGAAATTGCGGGCTGACCCAACTTTTTGAAGGCCATTGCCAACAGCGCGATTGAAACTTGTTCGCCCGTCGTCAAGAGCATGTCCATTTCCCGCAGATAATCTCCTTTGTAGGGTTCGGCGTCGATTCCGCCGGCCAAAGAAATCAGATTGTCGGTCGTCTTGCCCATTGCCGAAACCACCACGACGATTTTGTCGTCCGATTTTTTTTCGGCGAGGATCCTTTGTGCCACCGCCAAAATTTTTTCCGTCGTCGCAACCGAAGAGCCGCCGAATTTTTTTACAATCAGAGCCATGCGTCCGTCCTCCTTCGTACAGCTCAAAAAAAATTAGGAATTAGGAATAGGGAATTAGAAAATTTTTTCTAACTCCCTATTCGTAACTCCCGAATGAAATTATCTTTTTCCTTTGGCGATTTTGTCGGCAGGTTTTGCGGCTTGTTTTTCAGCCGAACGAGCAGAGGCCGCCGCCAATTCTTGGAAGATGTCAACGAGTGCCACGCTCACCACGCCCAAAACGTCTTTGAGCAGAGCGTTGTAAAGGTCTCCGCCGTCGGTCACGCCGCGCCCGTTTGCCGTGATGAAAAATTTTTTCGGGTGGTCGCTCGCCTGCAACGCCGCGTCGATTTTATCTGCAACGATTTTCGCCAGCTGTTCTTTGTCCATTCAACCGTCACTCCCAAAATATTTTTCCAAAAACTTTCTACGCGGCGAAAAAAATTCCTGCAAAAATTTTCGGGCGCGAAGGTCAAACGTCGTTCTCTAACAGACCAAAATTCGGCAAAAAAGGTTTGGGCAGAAGCGTCTGCATAATTTTTTTCAGCCGCAAAGCTCGTTCGTTATAGTCGCGCCAAGATTCGAGATCAACTTTGGGCTCGTCGGATTTTTCGCACGCGGTGATAAATTTTTTACACGCCGCACGAATTTCCTTGACGAATTTTTCGTGGCCGCCGGGGTTGGGCAAAGGATCATCGAAGTCGAAAGAAAAATTTCCCGCGAGCAAATCTTCGGGCGCGGCGCAGTTGACATACGGAGCATCCAAAGAAAAATTTTCCAGCGTTTCGTATTTGAAATACGGATCATTCAAGAAAAAACCGTCGGGCGCGGTGTCGGCGGCAGAAATATCCGCTAGCAAATTTTCCTGCGTGGTGTGATTGATGTAAGGGGTGAACGTGGAACATCTGTAATTAAAAAGTCCTTCTTGGCCGTTAATCATCAAGACGGGCGTGCCCATGGCCAAACACGGCAAAGCTGCATGAAGACGTTTCGTCACCACCAGCGAGGCTCCTTGATAAAATTTCAGCAGGCCTTCCATCAGTGCGCGACGATAACTCCAGCTGCCTTTGTAAAAAACTTTTTTGTGCGGCTCGTCGGCTTGAGCGGGTTCGTGAGAAGTTGGAATGATATCTTTCCTGTCGTGCTCTTGAGCATAGGCGACGACTTCGGGCGGGAGTCTGTCGACGGCGTAACGATGAGAGGCGAGCACAATTTTTTTCTTCGTTTTCTTTTTTATAAAGTCAATGACTTCTTTTTGGCAATCGACCAAAACAATTTTTCCGTGCGGCTCGACGTCCGCGAAAGGTTTCAGCGTCAAGGCGAAGCAGCCCGAAATGTACGCGCTTATCCCGTAACTTTCGAGCAGCTCGGCGGTTCCTTCGTCGCGGCAACCAATCGGCTCAATTTTTTTCAACCACTCCGCGCCGTAATCTTTCAGGATAAAAATTCCTTGGCCTGTCGAGTTCGCGCAGTGAAAAGATATCGGCAAAAGTTTGAGGAAGGGCGACGGCGGCCAATTCAGCGGTTTGTGCAAATACCAGCCGCCGAGAAATGCCGCGACTTTCTCGCCTGTCTCCGTGTAAAAGCTGTCGAGGTGTTCGCGGTCGATCAGATAATCCACGCGCGGCAAAAATTTTTCCATGGCGTAACATTGAATGTCGTCGCCGATATTTCTGGTCTTGAGGTGAACGATTAAACCGTACTTCATAAAAATTTTTTCTCCCCCAAATTATTCGTGCCACTCAAATTCCAGGCCGCCGATGTGAACGCTCGTGCCTTCTTTGATTCCGCGGGCTTTGAGCAGCGCGTCAAGATTTTTCATGCGCCAAATAAATTGAAAACGTCGCAAACCTTCCGTGTCGTCGAAATTCGTCATGGCGACGATTTTTTCAAGATTTTTGTTGCGAACGATGAATTCTGCGGCGTCGTTGCGCTCAATGATAATCGGGTCGTCTTCTTTTTCCACGTCAAAAATTTTCACGGCGTCGACGCTCTCAACTTCCGGGACGATCTCTTCCAGCTGCTTGCCGACGAAATTTATCAGCGCGTCCAAATTTTCGTGCGTGGCGGCAGAAATTTTGAAGAGCGGAAGATTTTCTTGAGCGGCGAGATTTTCCAGCGCGGGAAGATTTTCTTTTGCCTGAGGAAGATCGATTTTGTTGGCGACGAGAATTTGCGGACGCTTGGAAAGTTTTTCGCTGTAGCGGGAGAGCTCGACGTTGATTTTTTTGAAGTCGTCGACGGGATTTCTTCCGTCAACCGCTGCCGCGTCCACGAGGTGCAAAATAATTTTCGTGCGTTCGATGTGGCGCAAAAAATCGTGGCCGAGCCCGACGCCGTCAGCCGCACCTTCGATCAAGCCGGGAATGTCAGCCATGACGAAAGATTTTTCATAGCCGAGACTTACGACTCCGAGCACGGGAACCAGCGTCGTGAAATGATAATCGGCGATTTCGGGGCGGGCAGCACTCACCGCGGCGATCAAACTTGACTTGCCGACGGAAGGATAGCCGACGAGCCCGACGTCCGCCAAAAGTTTGAGCTCAAGCAAAAGTTCGCGACTCTCGCCGGGTTCGCCGAATTCCGCAAAGGTTGGAGCTCTCCTCGAAGACGATTTAAATTTTGCATTGCCTCTTCCGCCGCGACCGCCTTTGGCCACGACAGCGCGTTGACCGATTTTTATCAAGTCCGCCAAAATTTCTCCGCTTTGAGCATCTTTGACGAGAGTACCGAGCGGAACTTTTATCAGGCAATCTTGTCCGCCGCGCCCGAATTGTTTTTTGACATCGCCCGCTCCGCCGTTCGAGGCCGTGAATCTTCGATTGAATCTGAAATTTAAAAGCGTGTTGACGTTCTTGTCGACTTCCAAAACAACGTCGCCGCCCTTGCCGCCGTCGCCGCCGTCGGGGCCGCCTTTGGGAACAAATTTTTCTCGGCGGAAAGAAGATTTGCCGTTGCCGCCGTCGCCCGCGCGAACAAAAATTTTTCCTCTGTCAATGAATTGCATTTTTCATTCTCCGATAATTTTCATCGTGGGGAAGAAGAGCACGTCGCGGATTGAAGGCGAATCTGTCAGCAACATGACCAATCGATCGACGCCGATTCCGAGCCCGCCCGTCGGTGGCATTCCGAATTCCAACGCGCGAAGAAAATCTTCGTCCATGACGTGAGCTTCTTCGTCGCCGGCCTCGCGCTGTTTGAGTTGCTCCTCGAAACGTGCGCGCTGATCAATCGGGTCGTTTAGCTCCGTGAAACCGTTGGCAAGTTCTCTGCCGTAAACAAAAAATTCAAAGCGATCGGTGACGCGCGGGTCGTCGAAATTTTTTTTGGCCAGCGGAGAAATTTCCGTCGGGTGATGAGTTATAAAGATCGGCTGAATCAAATCGTCCTCGACTTTTGCCTCGAAGGCCGCGTTCAAAATTCCTCCGACGCCGAATCTTTTTTCGTACGCCACGCCGAGTTCGTCAGCCATGGCGCGCGCCTCGTCGACGGTTTGGCAGGAGAGAAAATCTTTGCCGGTTTTGTTTTTTACGGCGTCGTTCATGCTCAGGCACGGAGCTTTGGACAAATCGATTTCAACGCCCTGATAAATTATTTTCGTCGAGCCGCAAGCTTCTTCGGCCGCCGCGCAGACGATACCTTTCGTAACATCGATCAAGTCGCGGTAATCGCCGTAAGCCTGATAAATTTCCACGCTGGTGAATTCGGGGTTGTGGCGAACGTCCATTCCCTCGTTGCGAAAAACTCTGCCCATTTCGTAGACGCGCTCAAGGCCGCCGACGATCAAACGCTTAAGATTTAATTCCGTGGCGATGCGCAAATATAAATCGGCGTCCAAGGCGTTGTGATGAGTGATGAACGGTTTGGCAGCCGCGCCACCGGCAATCGTCGAGAGCACGGGCGTTTCAACTTCCAAAAAATCTCGCTCGTCCAAAAATTTTCGGATGGCCTTGATAACTTTGTTGCGTTTCAAAAAAGTTTCGCGCACTTCGGGATTCATGATCAAATCGAGATAGCGTTGACGATAGCGGATCTCCACGTCTTTGAGCCCGTGAAATTTTTCGGGCAGCGGCCGCAGAGATTTTGCCAGCAAATTAAAATCTTCCACGCGCACGGTCAGCTCACCGCGTTTGGTCTTGAAAACTTGTCCGCGCAGGCCGATGATGTCGCCGATGTCGAGGAGTTTGAACTCGCTGTATTTTTCTTCGCCCAGGACGTCGAGCTTGAAATAAATTTGAATCGAGCCACTCTTATCGGCCAGCGTTGCGAAGGAAGCTTTGCCGTGCCCGCGAATCGCCATCAATCTTCCGGCAATCGAAACTTCTCCGGCGTCGGTCTCGCCCTCGATCTCTCCGAATTCTTCGCGAACGTCGGCTGCGTGATGAGTGACCTCGAAGCGCGCGCCGAAAGGTTCAATTCCTTTGTCGACGAAGCCCTGAAGTTTTTCGCGACGAATTTTTATCAACTCGTTCTCGTCGGTCGTCTGTTGCTGCTGAAAATTTTTTGCCATAAAAAAACCTCCTTGATTTTGAAAAGATTCTATCAGAAAAAATTTTTTTGCTCAAGCCGCGCGTGACGTTCAAAATATGCGGCGCGGTTTACTTTTTCATAGCCGCATGATATAATCGCGGGCAATTTAATTGAGAGGAGAACTTTGAAAGTTTATGGCAAAAAAAATGAAGACGATGGACGGCAACCAGGCTGCAGCGTATATTTCCTACGCCTTCACGGACGTGGCCGCGATTTATCCGATAACGCCGTCGTCGCCCATGGCAGAAGATGTCGACGTCATGGCGGCCAAGGGCGTCAAAAATATTTTCGGGCAAAAAGTTCGTCTGGTGGAATTGCAATCGGAAGGCGGCGCGGCCGGAACCGTTCACGGCTCGTTGCAAGCGGGCGCACTCACCACGACTTACACGGCGTCGCAAGGCTTCTTGCTGATGATTCCGAACCTGTACAAAATCGCGGGCGAAATGTTGCCGGGCGTCTTCCACGTTTCGGCCAGAGCTTTGGCAACGTCCACGCTGTCAATCTTCGGCGACCACCAAGACGTGATGGCTGCGCGGCAAACGGGTTGCGCCATGTTCGCCGAATCGAGCGTGCAGGAAGTTATGGATTTGTCGGCCGTGGCACATCTTGCGGCAATCAAAGGACGCATTCCGTTTATAAATTTCTTCGACGGCTTCCGCACCAGCCACGAGATTCAAAAGATTGAGCTGATTGATTACGCAGACCTTGCAAAAATTTTGGACTTCGACGCGGTGAACAATTTCCGCCGCAACGCCCTCAATCCCGATCATCCCGTCATGCGCGGCACGGCCACCAACCCCGACGTTTACTTCCAGATCCGCGAGACCGTCAACAAAAATTATGAGAGCTTGCCCGATCTTGTCGAAGAAATTATGGCCGACGTGGCCAAAATCACGGGGCGCGTTCATCACGTTTTCGATTACAGCGGAGCACCCGACGCCGAACGAATCATCATCGCCATAGGTTCGGGCTGTCAAACTGCAAACGAGGCGGCCGCTTATCTCAACGCGCGCGGCGAGAAAGTCGGTGTCGTCAGCGTGCATCTTTATCGTCCGTTCAGCGTTAAACATTTCCTCAACGCTATTCCAAAGACCGTCAAAAAAATCGCCGTCCTCGACCGCACAAAAGAATCGGGAGCCGTCGGCGAGCCTCTTTATCTCGACGTGAAAGCTGCCTTCTACGACGTTGAAAATAAACCCGTCATCGTCGGCGGACGTTTCGGTTTGGGCGGAAAAGACACCACGCCCGATCAAATGCTTGCCGTCTTCGAGGAACTCAAAAAAGATTCGCCGCTCAACGGTTTCACAATCGGCATCAACGACGACGTTTCAAATAAATCTTTGGCGACCGGCAATCACGACGTCGACCTCACGCCCGAAGGAACGACCGCCTGCAAATTCTGGGGGCTCGGCTCGGACGGAACCGTCGGCGCGAACAAATCCGCCATTAAAATCATCGGCGACAACACCGATCTCTACGCTCAAGCTTATTTTGCTTACGACTCGAAAAAATCCGGCGGCATCACCATGAGCCATTTGCGCTTTGGGAAATTGCCGATAACTTCGCCGTATCTCATCACCAAACCCGATTTCGTTTCCTGCTCACAAAAAAGTTACGTTCATCATTACAACTTGATTGCGGGCTTGAAGCCGAACGGGACTTTCCTGCTCAACACGGACTGGAGCGACGAGAAGCTCGGCAAAAAACTTCAGCCTTACATGAAACGCTACATCGTCGAAAATAATATTCAAGTCTACACAGTCAACGCCGTGAAAATCGCGGGCGAACTCGGACTTGGCGGGCGTTTCAACATGGTCATGCAGGCCGCCTTTTTCAAGCTGGCAAACATCATTCCGATTGATGAAGCAGTCAAATATCTCAAGGACGCCGTGGAAAAATCTTACGGCTCGAAGGGACAAAACGTCGTGGACATGAACTGCGGCGCGATTGACCAAGGAATTGCCGCGCTCCACAAAGTTGACACGAGCATTTGGGACGTCGAAGACACGAGCCTCAATCACAAGTCGCAGCAGGTCGACCCGCCCGAATTTATCCGCGAAGTTCAAAACGTCATGAATCGGCAAGAAGGCGACGAACTTTCCGTGAGCAAATTTATGGCTCTGGCGGACGGAACTTTTCCCGTCGGCGGCACGGCTTTTGAAAAACGCGGCACGGCTATCAAAGTTCCCGAATGGGACAAATCAAAATGCATCGGCTGCAATCAATGTTCGTTCGTTTGCCCGCACGCGGCTATTCGTCCGATCCTCACGACTAACGACGAACTTAAAGATGCACCCGAAGGTTTCGAGTCGATCCCGTCAAAAATTTCTCGCGGTGCGTACAATCTGACAATCGCCGTCTCGACGATGGATTGCCTCGGTTGCGGAAATTGTGCGCAAGTTTGTCCGAAGCAGGCGTTGACTATGGTCAAGTACGACGACGCCGCCAAAGCTCGCCAAAAAGTTTTCGACTACGGCATGAAAGTTTCGCCGAAAAATAATCCGACGAAGAAGACGACCGTCATCGGCAGCCAATTCGAGAAGCCTCTGTTTGAATTCAGCGGAGCTTGCGCGGGTTGCGGCGAAACTCCCTACGCAAAACTTTTGACGCAACTTTTCGGCGACAGGATGATGATTGCCAACGCAACGGGCTGTTCGTCGATATGGGGCGCGTCGGCTCCCGCAATGCCCTACACAAAAAATCAATTCGGACGCGGTCCCGCATGGGGCAATTCGCTTTTCGAGGACAACGCCGAATACGGGCTGGGAATGTTTTTGGGCGTCAAGGCGATTCGCGAAGCTCTTGCCGACGACGCGACCAAAGCCCTTGAACTTTCAATCAGCGACGAACTTAAAGCCGCGCTCACCGATTGGCGCGACAATCTCAACGTCAGCGACGGCACCCGTGAACGCGCCGATAAGTTGACGGCACTTCTTGAGGCTCAACGCGGCGACGACGCCTTGCTGAACAAAATCTACAACAACCGCGATTTTCTGGTTAAGCGTTCGCAATGGATTCTCGGCGGCGACGGCTGGGCTTACGACATCGGCTACGGCGGACTCGATCACGTTCTGGCCAGCGGCGAAGACATCAACGTTTTCGTTTTCGACACGGAAGTTTATTCCAACACGGGCGGCCAAGCCTCCAAGGCGACACCCGCGGCGGCCATCGCTCAGTTCGCGGCGACCGGCAAAAAGACTCGCAAAAAAGATCTCGGTAAGATGGCGATGAGTTACGGCTATGTTTACGTCGCACAGGTTTCTATGGGCGCGGATCAAAATCAGTTGCTCAAGGCAATCACCGAGGCGGAAGCTTATCCCGGCCCGTCGCTCATCATCGCCTATTCGCCCTGCATCAACCACGGAATCAGAAAAGGTATGGGCTCTTCTCAGCTGGAAGGAAAACTCGCCGTTCAATGCGGCTATTGGGCGAACTGGCGGTACAATCCCGTCAACAAAAAGTTCACGCTCGACAGCAAGGAGCCCGACTTCAGCAAGTTCCAAGAATTTTTGATGGGCGAAGTTCGTTTCTCCTCGCTCAAAAGAAATTTCCCCGACGCCGCGCAGGCTCTCTTCGAGAAAACTCAACGCGACGCCGAGGACAGAATCAACGGCTATAAAATTCTCGCAGGAAAGTGATTGCTCATGAAAAAAATTGTTGTCATCCCCGGCGACGGAATCGGCCAAGAAATCACAGCCTCCGCCGTCGAAGTTCTCAAAAAAGTCGACGAAAAATTTAACATCGGTTTGGAATTTGAAACGCGCGACGCGGGCGGCACCTCTTACGAAAAATTCGGGACGCCGCTCACCGACGAAGCACTCGACGCTTGCAAGAAAGCTGACGGAGTTTTGTTCGGCGCGGTCGGCGGAAAAAAATGGGACAGCTTGCCCGTGCACCTTCGACCCGAAAAAGCTATCTTCGGTCTGCGCAAAGGCTTGGGACTTTTCGCGAATCTTCGCCCGACGAAAGTTTATCCCGAACTGATAAATTCTTCGCCGCTCAAAGCAGACCTCGTGGGCGGAAGTGATTTGCTCATCGTTCGCGAACTCGTCGGCGGAATTTATTTCGGGCCTCGTTGCGAATCGGAACTCAAGGACGGCGTCGAGCAGGCCTGGGACACAGAAATTTATTCCGTGCCCGAAATCGAACGAATCACAAAGCTTGCCTTCGAGACAGCAAAACTTCGCCGCGGAAAAGTCACCTCCGTCGACAAAGCAAACGTTTTGGCCGCAAGTCGTCTGTGGAGGAAAGTTGTCGTCGACGTTGCAAAAAATTTCCCCGACGTTGAACTCAATCATCTTTACGTCGACAACGCGGCCATGCAACTCGTTCTCAATCCAAAACAATTCGACGTCATCGTTACGAATAATATTTTCGGCGACATTTTAAGCGACGAGGCGGCTGTCATCGGCGGATCGATTGGTCTCATGCCCAGCGCGTCAATCGGCTCCCTCACAAGCCTTTACGAACCGATTCACGGCTCCGCGCCCGATATCGCCGGAAAAGATTTGGCAAACCCCATGGGCACGATTTTGAGCGCGGCAATGCTCCTTCGTTACAGCCTGAAAGAAGAGGCCGCCGCAAAAGCTGTCGAGGCTGCGATCGATAAAACTTTGGCTGACGGCTGGCGCACGGCTGACATCTTCACGGACGGCTTCAAAAAAATCGGAACGGCGCAGGCCACCGAAATCATCTGCAAAAATCTTTGAGCTCGAAAAAAAATTTATCCCCCGTCAAAAATTTTTGGCGAGGGATTTTTTTTCAATCGAATTTGAAGCCCGTGATCGGCAGACGATTTTTCCTGTACGCGCGATCATATTCGTCCGCAATGGCGTAAGCAATCACCCAATCTTCGGCGCGATATCTTTCCAAAGTTTCGGGCGAAATTTTCAGCGTCGCGTGAAGTTGCTCAAGATTTATTCCGTGCCGATGTAAAAATTCCAAACGATTGTGACTCAAGACGTTGAACGCTCGCCACGCGACAAATTTTTTCGGGAGAGCCGGCAACAAAAATTCACTGTCGATGAGGACAAAATTTTTTTCGCGCAGAATGATGTTGCGGAAGTTCACGTCCATCTCGAAGCGGCGATTGGGCAAATTGAATTCGAGCAGGTCGTCGGAAAAATTTTCGTCGTCGCCGCCGCGCAAAATATTTCGGAAATAAAAATCCAACGCGCCGGCAAAACTTTCCAGGCCGCCCGCCTCCAAAACTTCGCAAAGATAATCTTCAAAAATCACGCCGTCGACGAATTCCATTTCGGCCGTGTCCGCGTCAAGGAGTTTCATTTGGGCGACGTGAGCCGCGCCGTAAACTTCGGAAAGAATTTTGCTGTTCTCGACCAAAATTTTCAGATGCTCGCGGGCAAGAGGATTTCGCGCGATTTTTTTCACGACGAGGCCGCCCGCCGCACGATGAATTTCCGTACGCAGCTGATATTTTTCTTTCCGCGGACAATTATTCGAGAAAACTTTCAGCGGAAAAATTCTTTGCGATTTGTTTTGGCTCGCCGCGACCAAAAAAGAATTCGCCAGCTCCGAATAAAGCCCCGCGTTTATAATCGTCGGCCACGCCCGCGCCAAAGAAAAAATTTCAACTCTGTTCGTGTCATAAAAATTGTCGGAGAAGTGCGAGAGCTCCGAGGCCGTGGGCAACATCTCGTCGGAATGAATCATGTACGGGAATTTGTAATCGGGATACGGATAAAAAAATTTTTGTTCGACGAACCCGCAAGCTTTGAGCATATTTTTCAGTTCGAGCCGCGAAAAAGTTTTTATTCCGACGGGCGCGGGATAATCCGCGATGCCGTCAAAAATTTTCCCCGTGTGATCTTCGGGCTTGCCGCTCAAATATTCCAGGCCGAGACGATTTTCTATCGCCAGGACGAGCGTGCCGGAGGGCTTGAGAAAATTTTTGCATTTGGCCAGAAAATCTTCGTAAGGATTTTTCGTGTGCGTGAACCGCGCGGCATATTCGAGGACGCCGATCAGAAAAACGAAGTCGAATTTTTTGTCGAAGGTCATGGCGTTGAGGTTGCCCACGTGAATCGTCAAATTTTTTTCGCGGCGATTTCTCAGTGCGCAAATTTGTGCGCGGCGAGGAGAAATTTCCACGGCGTCGACTTGCGCGCCAGTTTTGAGCAGAGTCCCCGTCAACGCTCCGAGGCCGCAACCGATTTCCAAAACCGAATCATTCTTCCCGACGGGCAACCACTCCAACAAAAAATTTCGCAGCGGCGACAGATGACACAGCACGGGAAAACGATTGTCGCTGCGCAAAAAATTTTCGAGGTCGCCGGCCTTGGCGTGAAAAAAAATTTCCTCCTCCACTCCGCCGTCGCTGTAAAAATCTTTCGCGTCGTAAGCCGAAAAATCCAAATGAACTTCGCCGATATTTTTCAAAGCACGTGCTCCTTTCTTTCGAGTGCGCCGAAAACTCCGTCCTTAAAAATTTTTTCAACGCGAACTTTGACGATTGAGCCGAGAGAAATTTTTTCGTCTGTCACGAAGACGCGAACATAATTTTTTGTCAGGCCGTCGACGAGCCCGCCCGCCGATGTCTCCGCGATGATTTCGACCGTTCGGCCGATCAATCGTTCAGAAAAAATTTTTGACTTCTCCCGCGAAATTTCCAACGCTCGACCTGCGCGGATTTTTTTTGTCGACGGAGGGATTTGATCGGGCATCGTCGCCGCCAAAGTTCCGACCCTCGCCGAAAACGGGAAGACGTGAATCTTGCTGAACGGTTGCGCCCGCAAAAATTTCAGCGTCTCGGAAAAATTTTCGTCGGTTTCGCCGGGGAAGCCCGCGATTAAATCCGTGCCGATTGAAATTTCCGGAATTTCTTTGACGAGCCGCTCCGTCAGTTCAGAAAAATTTTTCGTGGTGTACGGCCGACGCATCGCCCGTAAAATTTTGTCGCAGCCCGATTGCAACGGCAGGTGGACGTGGTTGCAAATGCGCGAATCATTTTTTATCAAGTCAATCAGCTCGTCGGTCATCTCCGCGGATTCAATCGAGCCCAGCCTCAAGCGCAGAGGATCGGCCGCATCCAAAACAATTTTAATCGCGTCGACGAGAGAAATTTTTTCGCGGAAGTCCCGACCGTACGCGCCGATGTGAATTCCCGTCAAAACGATTTCGCGGAAGCCGCCCGCTTTGAGCTGCAAACATTCCGCGCGAATATTTTCAAGACTGCGACTCCTCACTCGGCCGCGAACGTGCGGGATTATGCAATAGGCGCAAAAATTGTTGCAACCGTCCTCGATCTTCAAAAAAGCTCGCGTGCGGTGCGGCGTGTGCGGAAGTTCCTCAAACTCAAAAATATTTTCGACGCTCCCGACTTGAAAAATTTTTTCGCGACGGGCAAGAGCACTCTCGACCAGCTCGACGATTCGGATTCTGTCCTTCGTGCCGATGATCACGTCCACGCCGTCGATTTTGGAAATTTCTTCGGGCGAATTTTGAGCGTAGCAACCGACGACGACCACCGTGCAATTTTTTTTCGCCGCGCGACGAATCATCTGCCGCGACTTTTGAGAGCTGACCTGTGTGACGGTGCACGTGTTGACGACGACGACGGAGGCTTCAGAAATTTTTTCGGCGAGTTGCCAGCCCGCCGCCTCGAAAAGTTTTTGCATGGCTTCCGTCTCATATTGATTGACTTTGCAGCCCAGCGTCAGGAAAAAAATTTTTTTACATCGATTCATAATTTATCATCGCCAAAACGGAAATGGCCGCCGTGTCCGTTTTCAAAATTCTTTTGCCCAAGGTGACGCTCACGCCGCCGAAAGATTTTATCGCCTGAGCCTCGCGCGGAGAAAAGCCGCCTTCGGGCCCGATGAGCACGATGATATTTTTTTTCCACGCGCTCAAAATTTTTCGGACGGTCGTTTCCTTTTCCTCTTCCCAACAAAAAAGCAAAATCGTGTCGTCTTCGAGCGGATAAATTTCTTTGAGCCAATCGTCGAGCCCGCGAATATTTTCGATTTCGGGGATAGTGTCGCGGGCGCATTGTTCGGCAGCTTCCTTTGCAATTTTTTTCCAGCGTTCGAGTTTGGATTGAATGCGCGCGCCGCCGGGTCGAGCGATTGTCCTTTCGGAAATGAGCGGAAAAATTTTTTCGACGCCGAGCTCCGTGGCCTTCTCGATGATGTTGTCGAAGCGATTTTGTTTGGGCAAACAGTCGGCCAAAATAATTTTTCTCTCGACGGAAATTTTTTCGACTTTGCTGACGCGCCTGGCCATGATTTTTTCTTTGTCGAAGTCGATTAGCTCCATGACCGCACAATTTCCTGCGCCGTCCACCGCCGTGATTTTGTCGCCGCGCCGCGCACGCAAAGATCGAGCCAGATGATTTGCGTCGCCGCCTTCGATCGTGACGACTTCGCCCGTGACGTTCTCCAAAAAAATTCTCTTCATGCTTTCACCTCTCGCGAAAAATTTTTCCCGATTATATCACAAAAAAATTCCGCCGCTCAAATCGAGGGCGGGCTGTTTGAAAAATTTCTTGCTCCGCTGTAAAATTAATTCATCAATGCCGTGAATCCCTTTCCGGCTGACGGAGGGGAGGTGATAACATGGCAGACTTTTTCTTTTGGATCTTTAAAATTATAGGTGGCTCCGTCATTGGCTATGGCGTCCATCGCGTGCTCGACCACTTCTTCAAGCGGCGTTGATTCGATCACTCTGCAACGCGTCTTCACTTGGCGCAAGCCCCTCCGACGAAAAGCGGCGGGGTTTTCTGTTCTTTTAAAGCGCGAAACCTCCAATCGCTGGCTGGGCGACAGGAGGCGGCACGTTTGGTGATAACATGTAGATTTTTCTTTGGATCCGAGAAAATTATAAATCACGGCGAAAAGTTTTTCAAGGCGAAAAAATTTTTTTCCAAACGTGTAACAAAATCGCTCGGCTGTCGTATAATAGGCAGAAAGAAAAAATCACAAACAAAAAATTCAAAGGAGATTGATAACAATGGCGAAAGAAATTTTGAAAGATGAAATCCTCAAAGATGAAATCCTCAAGGACGAACAACTTGAAGGAGTGGCGGGCGGCACCCTGGCACAGACTGCTGCAGACATGGACAGATTCACCCGCGAAACCGGAATGCGCCTCCACAGCAAAGAGCAATTCCGCGATATCCTCTTCCGCTGCGGCATCAAAATCAAAGATCACGGCGGTGTCTTTGAAGACAACGAGTACTACCTCTTGGATCGTCAAGGAAACAGAATCCGCGCGCTGGACGAAAGAACCGCGATGAACACCGCGATTCACAACTACAACAACGGAATTTTCATCTGCTGAAAACGTCTCAAACAAAAAGTCTCGGAACAAATCGTCCGAGGCTTTTTTGGTTTCGCGCAAAAATTTTTTTCAGAACATCATGTTGATCAGATTTCCCATGTTGGTGTAGGCCGTCATGTTGCGATAAGCTTTGCCGGTGTAAAGTGAAGCCGTGTCGAGTTGGTCGCCGAGCATTTCTTTGGCGGTGGGGAAAAGTTTATCGGCCTGGCTGTTGGCGAAGCTGATATGACTTTCGGTTTTGCCCGCGAGCCCGTCCTTGCCCAGGATTGAAGAAACTTTTTCGGGGTCGTTCAAAATCGTGTCGGCGAGTTTTGCTTCGTTGATTGAGAGAGAGCCGTCCGAATTTGTCAGCAGCCCGATTGAAGAATAATTTGCGGAGCGATAGGTCGTGTCGGCAAAAGTCGTGGCGAGCTGTTCGATGCGTTTGGAAACGTCTTTGTGTTCGCCGAAAAATTTTACCGCGCTGTTGTAATCGTCGACGAAACTTTTCACGGTGTCGAGCGCGGCCTGCAAATCTTTGCTGTAGGTCGTGGTGGTCGTGGTGACGCCGTTCTTGTCGGTTTGGGTCGTGGAAGTTATCGCGCCTTCCTTTTCGACGTTGAAGTTGTAGCCTTTGAGTTTTTCGGCGGCCTCGTCGAGATTTTCCATTGCTTCGGAGAATTCGGAATTGAACGCGGCCTTTGCGTCGTCGTAGCTTGCCAAAACGGATTTCATGTTGGAATTAATTTCCGTCAGCCCGGCCAAAGAATTCGTCGCGTTGGATTGAAAGTTACCGTAAGCACTCCACAGCTGATTGATCGAATTTTGCTTTTGATTTTTGTTCGAGTTGAAGAGCCAGGCGTAATTGTTCGCGCCCAAAGAATTTATCCCTGCCATTTTAATCACCTTCCCTGAATCGAAAAACTTCCTTGAAATTTTTTTTGATTCTACATTATTTGTCGGGCGGTTGCAAGAAAATTTTTAGCGGCTGATCTCAAAATAAATTTGGACGGAAGCCGAACAAGTCAACGTGCCGCTCTCAATGGGTGTATCGAAGGCTGCGGAGTCTTCGGCCATCGCGCGAGACATTTTATAATTTCGCGGGGCAGAAACGGAATTCGAATTGATTGAGACGGAACGAACACCCAAAATATTTTTGCCCAGTGCGGCGGCCGCGATTTCAGCTTTGCGTTTTGCGTCCAGAACGGCCAGCCTCAAAGCCTCGTCCTGATAAAAACTTTTGTTGCGCAGCCCGAAGCTCAAGCTGTCGACGCGATTTGCTCCGTGGCTCAAAGCCGTGTCGATAATTTTTCCGACGAGATTTAAATCGTCGACGATGATCGTGACGGAATTTGTCGCCTCGTAGCCTTCAAGAATTTTTTTGCCGCTGTCCGTGTGGCGATAGTTCGGCGAAAAGTTGTAGTTGCCCGTGGAAATATTTTTGCGTTCAATGCCCAGCGCGACAATCGAGTTGATGACGGAAGTTGCGACGCGAGCGTTGGCGGCTTGAACGGCGGAAGGATTTTTTTCGCGGGTGACGACGCCGACGGAAATTGTTGCGCGGTCGGGTTGAGCTTCAACTTGACCTTCGCCGGTGACGGAAATTGTCGGCGGGTTTTCTGCGGCCAGAGCCGTCGAGCAAATCATCAAAATCAAAATCATCAGGCTGAAAAATTTTTTCATGGCATTCACCTCCGCACGAATTTTATCACAAACGGCCGCGCTTGCAAAAGACACCGCGAAATTTTACAATGGAAAAAAATTTTTCGGGGGACTGACATGGTTAAAAGAATTTACGTTGAGAAACGCGCCGGCTTCGACGTGCCCGCCCGCCAACTGCTCGAAGATTTTCGCGAGACTTTGGACGTGAAACTTTCGGGCGTTCGATTGTTCGTTCGCTATGACGTGGAGGGTTTGAGCGACGAAGATTTTTTGCGCGTGCGCGATATCGTTTTCCGCGAGCCGAACGTCGACGATTTTTTTTATGAGCTGCCCGACGATCTCGACGCCGAAAAAACTTTCGCGGTGGAATTTTTGCCGGGGCAATTCGATCAGCGCGCAGACTCCGCCGCCCAATGCGTTCAGCTCGTCACGGGAAAAGATTTGCCGACGATTCACTCCGCGCGGATAATTTCTTTGCTCGGCGACATTTCAGCCGAAGATTTCGCCAAGATCAAATCCTACTCGATAAACGCGATTGAATCCCGCGAGGCAAGCTTCAATCTTCCGAAGACGCTGAAAATTTTTGCCGACGTTCCGCCCGATGTCGAAGTTTTAAAAAATTTCAACGACGCGGACGACGACGCGCTGAAAAATTTTTTGAACGACCGCGGCCTGGCCATGAACCTCGACGATTTAAAATTCTGTCAAAAATATTTTCGCGACGAGGAGAACCGCCCGCCGACGATTACGGAATTAAAAGTCATCGACACGTATTGGAGCGACCATTGCCGCCACACGACCTTCACGACCGCCATTGACGACGTAACTTTTGAAAATGGCGCAGAAATTATCGAGCGTGCGTTCAAAAATTATTTGGCCGCTCGAAAAAAAATTCACGACGAAAAAAATATTTCGCTCATGGATCTTGGGACGATCGGCGCAAAAATTGTTCGCCCGAAAAATCTTGACGAGTCCGAAGAAATTAACGCCTGCTCGATAAAAATTCGTGCGACGGTTGACGGGCGCGACGAGCCTTGGCTGGTGATGTTCAAGAACGAGACGCACAATCACCCGACGGAAATTGAACCGTTCGGCGGGGCGGCCACGTGTCTTGGCGGCGCGATTCGTGATCCTCTCAGCGGCAGAAGTTACGTTTATCAGGCAATGCGCGTGACGGGCGCGGCCGATCCCCGAAAAAATTTTTCCGAAACTTTGCCCGGAAAACTTCCGCAGAAAAAAATTGTTCGCGGCGCGGCTCAAGGTTACAGCTCCTATGGAAATCAAATCGGGCTGGCCACCGGTCAAGTCCAAGAAATTTATCACGAAGGTTATCTGGCAAAACGGATGGAAATTGGCGCGGTGATTGCGGCGGCTCCTCAAGTCAACGTCGTCAGAAAAAATCCTGTCTGCGGCGACAAAATTATTTTGCTCGGCGGGCGAACGGGTCGTGACGGAATCGGCGGCGCGACAGGTTCAAGCAAAATTCACACGACCGAATCGCTCACGACTGCCGGCGCGGAAGTTCAAAAAGGAAATCCTCCGACCGAACGAAAAATTCAGCGGCTCTTCAAAAATCCCGAAGCCTCCAAACTCATCAAACGCTGCAACGATTTCGGCGCGGGCGGCGTGGCCGTTGCAGTCGGTGAACTTGCCGCGGGCTTGAAAATAAATTTGGACGCCGTGCGAAAAAAATATGACGGGCTGGACGGAACCGAGCTTGCCATTTCCGAATCGCAGGAGCGCATGGCCGTTGTCTTGGACAAAAACGACGCGGAAAAATTTATCGCTTTGGCCGACGCAGAAAATCTGGAAGCTTACGAAGTCGCCGAGGTCACCGATACCGGCCGCATGATCATGACTTGGCGAGGGAAAGAAATCGTCAGCATCAGCCGAAAATTTTTTGACACGAACGGAGTTAAACGCCACGTCAAAGTTCGCGTGCAAGCCCCGAAAAAAATTTCGCCGCCGAAAAAAATTTCTCCGCTTGAAAATCTTCGCAGGCTCAACGTTTGTTTGCAAAAAGGTTTGGTCGAGCGTTTCGATTCGACAATCGGCGCGGCGACCGTTTTAATGCCCTTCGGCGGAAAAAATCAGCTCACGCCCGCGGAAGGCATGGTCGCCAAAATTCCTTGCGACGGCGAGACTTCCACGGCAACGGCGATGACTTTCGGCTTCGACGCTCAACTTTCCGAGCAAAGCCCTTTCCACGGAGCAATCGACGCGGTCACGAGTTCGCTGGCAAAATTGGTTGCACTCGGCGCGGATTTTTCTCAAGCTTATCTGACGTTTCAAGAATATTTCGAGCGGCTCGGCGACGTTCCCGAAAAATGGGGCAAACCTCTGGCGGCTCTCCTGGGCGCGTTCGAGGCTCAAAAAAATTTCGGCGTGGCGGCAATCGGCGGGAAAGATTCGATGAGCGGGACGTTTGAAAATCTTCACGTGCCGCCGACGCTGGTTAGTTTTGCTGTGGCTGTCGTCGACGCGCAAAAAATTATCTCGCCCGAATTCAAAGCTCCGAATCACAAAATTTATCTCGTCGAGTGCCCGCGCGATGTTGACGGCCTCCCGAACTTCGACGCGCTCAAGAAAAATTTTTCCGAAGTTCACCGGCTCATCTGCGCGGGAAAAATTTTGTCGGCGATGAGCGTGCAGGCCGGCGGAATTTTTGCGGCGATTTCAAAGATGGCGATTGGAAACGATATCGGCTTCAAATTTTCGGCGGCGGAAAATCTTTTCGAGAAAAATTACGGCAGCCTGATTGTCGAGGCGACCGACGAGCTCGACTTCAAACTTTTGGGCGAAACTGTTTGCGAGCCTGCGATTATTTTCGACGACGAAAAAATTTCTCTCGACGCCGTGAAAAAATCTTTGACTGAGCCGCTCGAAAAAATTTTCCCGACAAAAATTAAATCGCCCGCGAAAAAAATTCCGAACGAAAATTTTGACGCGCCGAAAAATTTTTCCGCGAAGTTCAAAATCGCGCGGCCGAGGATTTTTATTCCTGTTTTCCCTGGCACTAATTGCGAATTCGACAGCGCGAAAGTTTGGCGGGCGGCCGGCGGCCTCCCCGACGTTTTTGTCGTGAGAAATTTGACGCCTCAAGCCGTCGAGGAAAGTATCGCGGTCATGGCAAAAAAAATTCGCGCCGCGCAGATAATCATGTTGCCCGGCGGATTCAGCGGCGGCGACGAACCCGACGGCTCAGGAAAATTTATCGCGGCGACGTTCAGAAATCCTCGCCTGGCCGAAGAGATCATGAAACTTTTAAAAGTTCGCGACGGATTGATTTTGGGAATTTGCAACGGCTTTCAGGCCTTGATGAAGCTGGGACTTTTGCCGTACGGAGAAATTCGCGCGCTCGAAGAAAATTCCCCGACGCTCACGCACAATTCTTTGGGTCGACACGTCAGCCGATTCGTCCGCACAAAAATCACGAGCAATCTTTCTCCGTGGCTGGCGAAAAATTCTTTGGGCGACGTGCACTCGGTCGCGGTCTCTCACGGCGAAGGAAGATTCGCGGCCGATGAGGCCTGGCTGAAAAAACTTTTCGACAACGGACAAATCGCCACGCAATACGTTGACTTCGACGACAAACCGACCGATGAACTCCCGTTCAACCCGAACGGCTCGGCTTGGGCGATTGAGGGCATAACCGACGCGAGCGGAAAAATTTTCGGCAAGATGGGGCACTCCGAACGAATCGGCTCAAACGTCTGCAAAAATATTTTCGGCCGGAAGGATCAAAAAATTTTTGAGGCAGGCGTCGAATATTTTGATTGAGGTGTTTTAAATGTCAATCTTCACACGGCGTTTAAGTGACAGCCGGGAAACTTTGCGGCGAAGAAATTCCGACGCGGACGGCGCGGACTCCAACGGCTACAAAAAAGACGACGACGCTGACGACGACGGCGGCTTCTTCGGATTTTTCGACGGCGACGGCGACAGTGACGGCGGAGACGGCGGCGGTGATTAAAATTTTTTCGGAGGTCTTATCATGAGTCAAAAATTTTTCGTTGCGAGTTGCGTTTTCACGGAAGAATATCCCGCGCTCAGCAAAAAAGTTCAAGCTTACGTCCGCGAGCGTTTCAATCTGCCGATTATCCGCTGCTGCGTCGACAAATACAAAGTCGCCGAATTTGAAAATCGCATGCCGGAAAATTTTCGCGACGAGTGGCGGGCGATCAAACATTTTGAAAAATTTCCCGCGGGCTCGACGATGGTTTCAATTTGCCACAACTGCTCGGCGATTTTTGAGGAGCGGCACCCCGAAATTTTCCGCGAATCGATTTGGGAATTGATTTTGTCCGACAAAAATTTTCCGTACAAAAATTTCGGCGGCGAAAAAATTTCCGTGCAAGATTGTTGGCGGTCGAAAGAAAATTTCGCGGAGCAGGAGGCCGTCAGAGAAATTTTGCGGCGAATGAACTTTGAAGTCGTCGAGCTTGAAGAAAATCACGCGCGAACAAAATTTTGCGGCTACTCACTCTATCAGCCGCAGCCGCCGCGCAACCCGAAACTCGCCCCAAAAAGATTTCTTCACGACGCAAAAAATTTATTCCGCGAACACACGCCCGAACAAAAAAAATTTTTTATGCAGGAACACTGCGCCCGAATCCCGACGGAAAAAGTTGCGGCCTATTGTCATTATTGCGTGCGCGGATTAAAATTGGGCGGCGCAAAAGTTTTTCACTTGGCTGAACTTTTATTCGAGGAAGGTGGACAAAATTAATCTGCAACAACTGACTTGCACGGACAAAAAAATTTTTGATGAGTTTTTCGGCGCGCGCTACTGCGAAAATTCCGGCTATACGTTCACGAATTTTTTTATGTGGCGCAAGATGCGAAATTATCTTTGGGCGGTCGAGGACGGCGTGCTTTATATTTTTTCGTCGGACGAAGAATTTTTTTCGGCGTGGCAACCGATCGGTGCGCAAGAAAAAATGCAAGAGTCCATCGGAAAAATTTTGCACGCGACCGAAGAACTTAAAGGCGAAAAAAAATTCAGGTTCTTCGTCGTGGAAAAAATTTTTGCCGACGAGCTGGAAAAATATCCCGTCGAATTCAACATCACCGCCGAGCGCGACCGTTTCGATTACGTTTATCTTGCGCAGGATTTGATAAGCTTGAGCGGCAGAAAATTTCACAGGAAAAAAAATCATCTCAACGCCTTCCGCAAACTTTATCCCGACGCAAAATATTTTCCGATAACCGAAGAAATTATCCCGAAGTGCCGCGAAGAGCTAAACGTTTGGGCGGAGGCTCACAAGCGCGCCAATCCTTCCAACCCGTTCATCGATTACGAGCAGGCGGCCATCCACGAAATTTTTGATCACTTCGACAAGTTCAAGATTAAGGGCGGAGCAATTTTGATTGACGGAAAAGTTGCGGCGTTCACCTTCGGCGAAAAATTAAATTCGGACACGGCCGTCATTCACGTCGAGAAAGCAGATTCAAATATCCGCGGGATTTATACGGCGATCAATCAAAGTTTCGTTGAGCACGAATGGTCTGACATGATTTACATCAACCGCGAAGAGGACATGGGGCTTGACGGTTTGCGCCGCGCGAAAGAATCTTATCGCCCGATAAAAATGATTGAGAAATTCAACGCGACGCTCGAAAAAAAATGAGCCGCCCGTGAAGGACGACTCGCCGAAAAATTTTTACTTGAAGAGTTCGAGAATTTGTTTGCCGATTAAAATTACGGTCATTCCGATGAACAGCGGGCGAACGTAAGCCGCGCCTTTCGTGATTGCCATTTTCGCACCGCAAGCCGCACCCAAAATCATTCCGCAACCCATCGGGATAGCGTAAGAAAAATTCACGAGACCGAGCGCGGAAAAAATAATTGCGGCGGCGATGTTGCTGGCGAAATTTGCGGCTCTGGCGTTGGCGGCGGCACCCAAAAATCCGTAGCCCATCATCAAATACAAAAACAACATGAACGAGCCCGTGCCCGGCCCGAAAAATCCGTCGTAAAAACCGAGCGCGAAAATCAGAATCACTCCGAGCAAATAATTTTTGTGGGAGACGCGGACAGATTTTTTATCCGCGCCCCAATTTTTTTTTGCCACGGAATAAATCGCGATGAGGATCAACATCACCACGACCAACGGCCGCAAAAAATCCGGCGGGATTTCTCTGACGACAAAGACGCCCGCGACCGAGCCGACGAACGAGAGCGGGAACATCACCCGCATAATTTTTTTGTCGATTGTGCCCGAACGCAGATAAGTTAAAAAGCCGGCGGCCGCGCCCATCGTCGAGGCGATTTTGTTCGTGCCCAAGACGTTTAACATCGGCAAGCCCGCCCACATCAAAGTAGGAACGGAAATTAATCCGCCGCCGCCCACGACCGAATCGATGAACGCCGCGACGA
>CAMNFC010000023.1 GCA_946536925.1 uncultured Selenomonadales bacterium
GCGCGATTTTTTCCAAGCTGACGTGGGGCGCGTATTGGAATTGGGATCCGCGGCAAACGACAATATTCGTGCTGATTCTGATTTACGGAGCGTACCTGACGTTGCGAGCGGCCGTCGCGGACGAAAAAACCCGCGCAAAAGTTTCGGCGGTCTATTCTCTGCTGAGCGTCTTGACGGTTCCGTTTTTGGTTTTTATAATTCCGCGAATGTATTTTTCGTTGCACCCGTCGCCGGTTTTGAATTCGGCCGGAAAAATCGAAATGGATTCAATCGTCTTGCTCGTTTTGATCGCGGCCGTCGTCGACGCAACTTTAATTTTCGTTCAGTTAATGAGGAGGGAAATTTCATGAAGACTTTAAAAATTTTCGGGCTCGCGTTGCTGATGATTTTTTTCGCGCAAGGAAAAATTTTCGCCGCGATGCCTGAAATTTCTGCCGGCGAAACTTATTTTGATATTTTCCGCGGCGTTTACGTCTTGAAAGGAAATGTGCACGTCGCGCTGGACAATCACGGCTTCAAGGCGACCGTCACCGCCGACGAGGCTTTGGTTTCCGTCGCCAAACAAAAATGTTGGGCGGAAGGCAACGTTAAACTCGCGCAGGAAAATATAATTTTCAGCTGCGAGCGCGCCTATCTTCAGTGGCAGACGAAAACCGCCGAAGTCACCGGATCCGTCAAGTTTGAAAACAAAAAAAGCCTCGCGATAACTTCCGACACCGCAGTTTTTAATTGGCAGGAAAAAATCGTCGATTTCTACGGGAAAATCACGCTCGACGCGGATAAAAATGTTAAACTCGCCGACGGCCTCGCGCTCGACGGAAAAAATTATCAGCACGTGAAATATAACGTCGTTGAAGAAAAAATTTTGGAGCTCGACAAAACTTTTGACGCGCCCGAAATCGTAATTCCCTCCGCCGACGAATAAAAAAGATTTTTTGCAAACGAAAAGACGAACTCAACCGCGAGCTCGTCTTTTTTCGTGCAAAAATTTTTTTAAACGAGTTTGTAGCCGATAAGACTCGTCACGACGTTTGCGATTTTCTTTTTTTCTTCGCGCACGATAATTTTTTCTTCGGGCGGAGAAATTTTTTCGGGTTCAATAATTTTTTCTTCGGGCTGCGAAATTTCTTCGGGCTCAACTTTTTTTTCGGGCTGTAAAATTTTTTCCACGAGCTCCAAAATTTTTTCGGGCGAAGATATCGCAAAAGGAAGCTTTTCCGCCGCCGGCATCGCCAAAAATTTGTATCCGTTGATGAATTTCATGTCCGAATCCGCAATTATCAAACTTATTTCCGCTTCACGCAAAATTTTTTCCGCAAATTCCGTCGAAATCGCCGTTAATGCCTCGTGCGGGAAATTTTCTTCCAAAATATTTTTCATCGCAAATAATCTGTTTTCGTCGTCGCCCAAGAGCAAAATTTCTTCCGTGTGTATCTCCGACAACTTTTTTTCGACTCGCGCGACCAAATCCGCCGGCAAAAACGGTTTTTTTATGTAATCGCGCACGCCGAGCAGTCTCGCTTTTTTTATCGTTTCAGGTTCGGCCGTCGCCGTCAACATCATCACCGAAACGCTTTTTATTTGCTCGTCAGCACGAATTTCTTGCAAAGTTTCTATTCCGTCGAAGTCCGGCATTAAAATATCGAGCAAAACTAAATTTATGCGACGATTTTTTAAAATTTCCAGCCCTTCAACGCCGTTTGACGCACAAAATACCTCGCACGGCAATTTTTTTTCCAAAATCATCTGCGCGATTTGCAAATTCATTTCGTCGTCGTCGATTACCAAAATTTTTTTCTTCCGCATGACTTTATACCCCATTTTTTATCCGATTCGCAATAAATTCCTTCGCAGACGCGTGAATAACCACTTGATCAATAAAATCTTTCAAATAATCGTCAAAAATTCCTTCGCGAGCGCAAATTTCCTTCAACCGACCAAAATTTTCCTCCAAATCAATGTCATATTCGATTCTGTGCAAGATTCTGGCCAATTCCGCGCGAATTTCGGGCGAAAACAGCTCTTTTAACGCCGCAACCTCCGCCGTGCACTTGCAAGCCTTGACAAACCAGATTTTTGTCGCCAAATCCTCGTTGAAGTTCTCAAAATTAAAGTTTTCCCACGCTTGAACCGAAATTTTCTCACGTTTTCCGGGCAAAAAGTGAATTTCTTTGTAAATCGCATCGTCTAAAAGCCTCACAACGTCCGATTTAGCCCAAAGCCTTTGCTCGTTGTTGAAAAATCGCCCCGAACGCAGATTTTCCAGCACTTTTACGTATCGAACGTTATAAAATTGCGTCAAAAGTGCCCCCGAATACGTCAGCAGGTGGTTGAAGGCCAATAATCGCGCGTAAAAGTCCTCTCCGACCGTCAAAACGTCCCGCGCAACTATAAATTCAAATATTTTCGGCGAAATCGGCAGTTCATCGATTAAATCCGCGCGGAATTCGTCGCAAATTCGTTTTATTTCGTCTGTAGGCTCCTTTTTGAGCAACGCAATCCTCGCGGAAGGCAAAATTTCTCGCAAATCGGGCAAAAATTCTTCGTTTTCGACCAAAAGTACCGCTATCGGCAAAAAATTAGGCGGCACGAACTGCAAAAGCCCGCGCCGCTCGAAATTGTTCAACATTTTTAATATCCCCAACTAAAAACAAATTCCAACGGAACTTTCAGCCCGTCGAGAATGGAAACCGGCACCTCGTGCTTGATTGCCGCGCGTTCTTCTTCCGTCATCATTTCCAAATCTTTTTCATCGGGAAAAATATATTCTTCGTCCAAAAAATATTTTCCGTCGCGCAAAAGATAAACATCAATGATTTTTGCCCAAGGATCAATTATCCAATATTCGCGGACGCCGTGCGCCTCGTACGTGTCTTTTTTTATCGTTAAATCTTTTTTGCGCGTGGAATAGGACAAAACTTCGACGACCATGTCGGGTGCGCCGAAAATTCCTTTGCGCCAATCGATGATCGCCGAATTTTTTTTCAATACGACGCTCAAATCCGGTTTGAAGAGAGTGCCGTCAGAAAAATAAATGTCAACGTCATCTGCGAAAACGTAACCGAGATTGTTTTCGTACAAATAATTTTCGATAATCGTTCCGAGTCGCATGATGACTCTGCCGTGAGTGGGAGCTGCAGAAGGTGCCATAAATTTTTTCCCTCCAATGATTTCGTAAGACGGATAAAGCTCCCGCTCGTTGAAAATTTCCATTTAAATCGCCTCCAATCGCGCGTAAAAGTCTTCGACAAAAGTTTTCGTGTCAGTCAGTTTATCAAGAGAAATTTTTTCTGTCAACGCCGCGAGTTTTGAACGATTTTTTGCAAGATCGACCGATTTTTTTATGTAAGCGTCCAAATCATGAACAATCAGATCTTTTACGCCCGAAATTCGCAAAATATCCGCGCCCGTCCGCGTGTGAGGCAATTTTCCGCAAAGATTCAGCACAGGAACGCCCATATACAACGCCAAAGCCGTCATCAGCCCGCCGGGATACGGAAAAGTGTCCAAAATCAAATCAATTTCGCTGTAATCCGTGAAAAAATCATCAGAACCGCGGCGAACGTCAAAATTTTTAATCCCGAACGAATTTAATCGCTCAATCAAAACTTTTTGGCGACTTTTAAGCGGCGTTGTGTCCCGAAAAATGATTTTTGCGTCGGGAATTGCGTCTAAAATCGTTTTTACGGCCGATAAATAGTCGTCGCTTAGTTTCATGAAGTTATTCAGGATGCCGAAGGTGAAATTTTTGTGCGGAAACGTTTTGAGAGCCTTTTTTTCGCGAATCATACGGGAATTCGGCCGAAATGCAAACGTTTTGTTCAGTTTTAAGACTTTTTCCGTAAAAATTTCGTCGTGCTCGGTCAAAAAACCGTCGCCGATAAAAAAATCAATAAAATCCGCGCCCGTCGAGTCAAAATAGCCGATTCCGCAAAGTTGCACGCGCGCCGGCCGATAAGAGGCGATTTGCAAAGTCGAGCCGCCCTCGGTGTGCCCGCCCAAGTCAATCAAAAAATCCGTGCCGCGAATTTTTTCCGCCGCGTCAAAAAAACTCAGCTCGGAAATATCAAAAAATCCGTCGACGTTGCGGCGAATTTTTTTCGTGAAAGCGTCTTCTTCCTTCGACAGGCTCCAGGCAGTCACGGAAAATTTTTCGCGGTCGTAATCCGTCAACAACGCCTCAAAAAATCTTGCAGCCGACGAATCACAAAAATTCGGCGATAAATACGCCACGGATATTTTTTTTGACGGAAAATTTTTCTTTGGGAAAGTTTGAGCGTCTCGATAAAGTGAATTGTAAATTTTCAGCGCGTGAATCAAATTTTCGGCGTCAAGTTGCGGCAAATAGTGCAGCGCGAACAAATAATTCGAGAAATGCGCCCGCTGGCTCCGCAAAAATTTATCCGTGCATGCCGCGTTGAAATAAGCTTGAGCCGCGCCGTCTGCGTCGCAAAGATCGTGAAAACATGCGCCAATCATCTCGTGCACGCGCCATTTTTCAGCCGAAGTCGGCAAAATTTCTTTCAAACGTTCGAGAGCCTCCGTCGGCTTGAATTCGTCCAAAAATTTTTTCGCAAGCTCCATGTTTATTTTTTTCCGCCAAACTTTCTGAACTCCAACCAAAGCGGCGTCACGTCAATCAACGCTGATTAATTCGTATTGCGGGTTGCCCATTTTGAGTTCGGCCATGGCGGAGAGCTGACGCAGACCTTTGCGGCTTTCGATTCTCTCGCGCAAATCTTTCGAGTCGGCGGCCGTCCAAACCAAATCGCAGCAGGCCTGGTCAATCGCCAAAATATCAGTCGAGGCCAAAATCCCAACGTCAGCCATCGTCGGTTCGGCGGCACCCACGCCCGCGCAGTCGCAATCGACACTCATTCGCCGCATGACGTTGATAAAAACGATTCGCTTGCCGAAGTGGTCGCAGGTCGCCTTGCCGCTGTCAGCCATGTTCTCCATAAAATATTCTTGAGTAATGGGAATGTTTTTCCACCAGTCGCTGGCGGGGGGCATAGCCGTTGCTTTATCGTAGGCGTGAACTTGAGCTTTACCGTCTTGGCCGCTGGCCATGCCGATAGCAATATTTTTGAGCGAGCCGCCGAAGCCGCCCATCGCATGACCTTTGAAGTGAGTGAGGACGATGACAGAATCATAATTGACCAAATTTTTTCCCATGGTGACTTCTTTTAGGTGGAAGCCGCCGTTGACGGGGAAATTGACGCCGCCCTGCTCGTCCATGATGTCGACGGGGCAAAAATCCCAGCCGTTGATTTTGATCGTCTCGCGGTGATTTTTGGTCGTGTAGCGGTTGCCGTTGTAAAGAGTGTTCGTCTCGATGAGGTTTGAATTTGGAATTTGAGCTTGGAACTGACGAACCCAATCGCGCGGGATGATGTTCGGGCCGTGAGGTTCGCCCGTGTGAACTTTGATTCCGACCTTGCCGAAAATTTCGCCGTTAATCATGTTGTAAAGTTTGATGAGGTGAGCGGCGTCGAGTTTGTCCGTGAAGTAGACTTTGGCAGCCGTCCCCAAAAATTTTTTCCCCGTGACGTTGGTTGAGCCCACGACCGGAGCCGCCTTGAGCTTGAGGATTTTTGGAGCCGCGTTGGCGGTGTTGAATTGACCGACGGCCGCACCGAGAGCCGCAACGCCCGCCATTTTGAAAAGATTTCGTCTGCTGATGTCCATGATAAAACCTCCAAAAATTTTTTCCTCGATTATAAAATTTTGAGCCGACTCCATGTAAAGTTTTTTCGGAAATTATTTTTTGCCGCCAAACTTTCTGAATTCCAACCAAAGCGGCGGCGCGATGAATATCGACGAGTAGCAACCGCTCATGAAACCGACGATGAGCGCGAACGCAAAATCTTTTGTCGTTTCCCCGCCGAAGAAAAACAGCGCGAACGTCGTGAACAGGCAGGTGAAGACCGTGTACAGCGAGCGCGTCAAAGTTTGATAGACGGAGCGATTGACCAGCTCGACGACGTTGCCGCCGCGCCGAAAGTGCAACTTCAAATTTTCGCGGATTCGGTCGAAGATAACGATTGTGTCGTTGATTGAGTACCCCACGACCGTCAGCAAGGCCGCCACGAACGACGAATCAACTTGCCGCTGCGTGAACGAGAACATGGCCAGCACGATTAAAATATCGTGGACGAGAGCCGCAACCGCCGCCAGCCCGAAACGAAATTCAAAGCGGTAGGCGATGTATAAAATTATCAGCAGCCAGGAGATCACCAGAGCCAAAACCGCATTCAAAATCAATTCGCCGCCGATGACCGCACCGACTTTTTCCTCGCGCAAAACTTCATAGCCGCCGACTTTTTCACGAATGGCCGTCATAACTTCTTTGCGTTGAACTTCTTCCAAATCAATCGTGCGGATCATAACGTCCGTCGAAGTCGCAACGTCCGAAGTCTCGCCGGAAAGCTGAATCGTCGCGCCGTCGAGGCCAAACGGTTTCAAACTCTCGCGGACTTGAGCAATCCCGACGGGCTGAGAAAATTTCAAATCCATAATCGTGCCGCCCGTGAAATCAATTCCGAAATTAAAGCCGCGCGTCGCCATGGAAATCAAGCCGGGGACAATCACCAAGAGGGAAATGATGAACCACATCTTGCCGCGGCCGGCAATGTCAAAGTTCGGCATGATCATTTCACCTCCTTGAACAGGACGAATCCGTCAGCACCGTACGCCGAGGGATTTTCCACAACTTTTGCGTTGACCAAAAGTTTCAGCATGAATTGAGTTAAAGTTATCGCCGTCAACATGCTCAATAACACGCCAAGCCCAAGCGTTATCGCGAAGCCGCGGATCGTTCCCGTGCCGAAGAGGAATAAGACGCCCGCCGCGATTATCGTTGTGATGTTCGAGTCAAAGATCGTCGTGAAGGCTCGCTTGAAGCCCGCGTCCATGGCCAGCCGAATCGATTTGCCCAGCCTGAATTCTTCCTTGAAGTGCTCGAAAATTAAAACGTTCGCGTCGACCGCCATGCCGATTGATAAAATTATTCCGGCAACGCCCGGCAACGTCAACGTCGCGTCCAAACCTTTCAACGTGCCCAGGAGCATTAACGTGTAGGCCATTAAGCTGATGTCCGCGATGAAGCCCGGCAGTCTGTAAAACAAAAGCATGAAAATCAAAACCGCCGCGATTCCCACGACGAACGCGAATTCCGATTTGTCTTTGGAATCTTGACCGAGCGAAGGGCCGACCGTGCGCGTTTCGATGATGTTGACTTTCACGGGCAACGCGCCGCTCCTCAAAAGGACAGCCAAATGTTGAGCCTCTTCCAAATCGCGTTGGCCTGAAATTTCTGCTTTGCCGCCGAGGATCGGTTCGCGCACGACGGGATTCGTCAAAATTTCTCCGTCGAGCAAAATGGCAATCGTCCGCCCGACGTTTTCGAGTGTCGCGTCCGCAAATTTTTGTGAGCCCTCGTCGCTGAATTCAAGATTGACGACGCATTGACCGTTCTGCTGATTCATCGCGGCTTGCGCATCTTTCAAATCCGTGCCCGTCAAAAGAGTTTTGCCCGCCTCGTCTTTGAACTCCAACATGGCCGTCTTGCCGATTGTCTCTATCGCCTTGTCGGGATCTTTTATGCCGGGCAATTCGATTATCACGCGTCGTTCACCTTCGCGCTGGATTATCGGTTCCGTCAAGCCCAATTCGTTCACGCGCCGCTCCATGATTGAAACGACCCGCTGCATTGCGTCCTCGTTGACTTGAGCTATCTCCGTGTCTTCGGCCTGCAAGACGACGTGCGTGCCGCCCTGCAAGTCGAGCCCCTGGCGTATCGATTCTGCCAGCGGTTTTATGAACATCACAAACAAAATTACGATTGCGCCCAGGCAGATTATCAGCTTGATTAAACTGTTCGTCCTCACGAAAAATTTTCTCCCTTCCAATTTTCATGTTCGCGTGCAAATATACTACATCGCCGCTCAATTCGCAACGAAAAAAACTGACAACATTTTTCAAAAAGTGATTGACGGGAGCCGCGCTTTTATGTTTTATAATTAATCGATTCACTTGGAAAGGAGCGCGTGTCATGAAAATTTTTCGGGATTGGCAAATTTTAAAACGCGGGCGTCGTTCGGACTTCGCGATAATCACCGCAATCACCGCCATATTTTTAATCGTCATCGCCATGAACGATCGCTTGATGTTCCGGCTGACCGCAAACCAAACGGAAGAGATCGGCCAAATGCAACTGGAAGTAATTCGCTCGGATTTTCAAGGCACGTTGCAGGCCGCGCAGAGCTCGACGTTGAGAATGGCGTTGGAAGCCGAACAGCTCCTTCAAAGCAAAGCCACGCGCAAAGACATTGAAGATTATTTTTACAAACGGAAACGCGAGCAAAAAAATTTGACGGGCGGCGTCTGCTTCAACGTTTACATCGCAGGCAAAGATTGGGCGATTATCCCCGACTTCAACATGCCCGCGGATTATCACGCTCAAGAGAGATTGTGGTACAAAAGCGCGCTGGAAAATCCCGGAAAAATTTGTATCAGCGAGCCCTACGTCGACGCAATGACCGGCATCACCTGCTACACGATTTCGAAGATGTTGCCCGACAATGAAACGGTTGTTGCCCTCGACTTCAACTTTTCCGAAGTGCAATATCTTATCCGCCTCATGAACGAGGCCGGCTCCCGCGAATCTTTAATCGTGACGAAAAGCGGAATGATCATCGGCTATAACGACCCGCGCTTGGTCGGCGAAAAACTTTCGCAGCACCTGACCGATTACGACAGCATTTTGAATCAAATTATTCAGACGAATCGTCGGGAAAGTTTCGTGGCGCAAGTCGACGGTCAAGAGCGCACGATTTTCACCGCCAAGACCGAAAACGATTGGTATATGATCCTGAGCGTGGACAATCAAAATTTTTATCGGGAAAGTTATCGGCAAATCGCATTGATGACGATATCGAGCCTGATGATGATGCTGGCGATAATAATTTTTTATTTGAACGCGATGAAGAACGGATTGCTGGCGGAGAAGGCCTTGCACGTCAAAGAAGAATTTTTGTCGCGGCTGTCGGGCGAACTTCGTGACCCGCTCAAGACGATTTTGGACGCCTCGAGCGCGAAGGTTATAAATTCCGACGCAAACCCCGCCGACAAAGCCGCCGAAGTCCGCGAGGCCGCTCTAAAACTTTCCGACATGCTCGACAATCTTTTTTCCTTCTCGACGATTGTTTCTGACGCGAAAAAAAATTTCAGCACGGACAAAATTTTCCGCGACGAAGAGCTGGCCAAAGTCAGCCGTTTCTCGAAAGTGGGGATCATTTCGGTTTTGGTCAGCGCGATGATTTTTGCCTTCGTGATTTGCTTCAACATGACAGTTAAGTGGGGCGACGCGAAGATGAGCCGCGAAGTCGACACCTATGAGCACAAACTTTCAAATTGGGTGGAAAAGCAGCGCAGCATTTTGAGCATGTTCGTCAACGTCATCGGCGAAAACCCCGAAGTGATGAACGACTACGAATCGGCCGTAAAATTTTTGGACTCCATCGCGAAAAATTATCCCGAAATTTCCGTGTGCTACATGGCCAATCCTTATAAGGCTCATCAAGTCATAATGAACAACGGCTGGGAGTCGCCCGACCCGAATTGGAAAGTTGATAAGCGTTCGTGGTACATGGAGACGGAAAAATCCGAAGACGGCTTCAGCGTCTCGGCACCCTATTACGACGCGCAGACGGGTTTGTATTGCGTGACTTTTGCTCAAATGGTTTACGGCAAGAACGGAGAATTTTTGGGGATCTTCGGAATTGATTTTTATCTGGACAGATTGATACAAGTTTTGGGCGCGAGCTACACCAAAGACGGCTACGCATTTTTGGTCGACAGGAACGGAATCATCATCAATCACCCCAACAACGCCTATCAACTTTCCAAGAGCCAAATGATTGATATCGACGGGACGGAATACGCGCAAACTTATTACGGCGGCGCGGTGACGACGGTGCAAGATTACTCGAAAAATTTTGTGGCGTGCGCGGCGAAAAAAAATCAGCTTTCGGACTTCACTGTCATCGTGGCGGGCAACTGGTGGAATATCTACGGCTCGGTTATGCTGATGGGCGTGGTGTTTATAATTTTGTTGGCGGCCAGTGTATTAATCGTTCGCTTCCTGATAAATCATCTGGTCAGTTGGCAAGAAAGCGTCAATCAACAGCTGAAGAGAGCGTCGGATACGGCAATGGCGGCAAGCTCGGCCAAGTCACAATTTTTGGCGCAGATGAGCCACGAGATCCGCACGCCGATAAACGCGGTGCTTGGCATGAACGAAATGATTTTGCGCGAGAGCGGCGAGGCTCAAATCATGGAATACGCCACGAACATAAGAAGCGCGGGTCGAACTTTGTTGACGCTGATAAATTCAATCCTCGACTTCAGCAAGATAGAAGACGGCAAAATGAAAATCGTGCCCGTGAGCTACGAGACGCGACATCTGCCGGACGATTTGATAAACATGACACGGGAACGCGCGAAGAAAAAAGGTTTGCAACTCAAGACGGAAATTTCTCCGCGGCTGCCAAAAGTTTTGTACGGCGACGACGTGCGCTTGCGGCAAATCATCACGAATCTTTTGACAAACGCGGTCAAGTACACGCACGCGGGAGAAGTCACGCTCAAAATCGACGGCGCGGAGCTCGACGCGGACACCTTTGAATTGCACGTGAAAGTTTCTGACACGGGGATAGGAATCAAGCCCGAAGACATCCAAAAACTTTTTCAATCGTTCATTCGCCTGGACGAAGAAAAAAACCGCAACATCGAAGGCACGGGGCTCGGCATCGCGATTGTCCAAAGACTTTTGAGCATGATGGGAAGCCGTCTGGAAGTTTCGAGCGTTTATGGTCGCGGCTCGGAATTTTCTTTCAAGCTCAAGCAAAAGATCATCGACAAAACACCTCTGGGCGACTACGAAGTCAACCGCGACAAAAATTTCGACAAGGCGACGAAAAAATTTTTGACGGCGGCGGGTGCGAAGATTTTGGCCGTCGACGACAACGACATGAACTTAAAAGTTATCAGCGGCCTGCTCAAGCGCAACAAAATTTCTCTCGACTTGGCGGAAAACGGCGGCTCGGCGATTGAACTTGCGAAGAAAAATTTCTACCACATAATTTTTTTGGATAACATGATGCCCGGCTTGAGCGGCGTGGAGACTTTGAAAAAAATGCACGAGGAAAAAATTTTGAGCGAGAAAACCAAAGTCATCATGCTCACGGCCAGCGCGATTGCGGGCATGCGCGAAACTTTTTTGCAGGCGGGCTTCGACGATTATTTGAGCAAGCCGATTGACGTTGCACAGCTCGAAGGCATGCTGGAAAAATATTTGCCCGCGGAGCTGATAAAGTTCGTGGAAGATAAAAAAATTTTGGAGCCGCCGAAGGTCGAAGAGATTGAGGAAGTCGTCGGCGAAGATGAATTCAGCTCGAAGGAGAAAAAAATTTTTGCCGAAGCTTGTCCCGAAATAAATTTGGAAGTCGGTTTGAAATATTGCATGGACAGCAAAAGTTTTTTGATTCAGATGTTCGAGACTTTCACCGACGACAAGCGGGCGGAAAAAATTCAAGCGGCGTTCGAAACGGGCGACTGGAAAAATTATCAAATCCTGGTGCACGCGCTCAAATCGACGTCAATGTCAATCGGCGCGGAAAAATTGAGCGAGCGAGCAAAGGATTTGGAATTGGCCGCGAAGAATAAAGCTTCCGAAAAAATTTTGGCAGGTCACGCGGACTTGATGACGGCTTACGAAAAAGTTCGCGCGGAACTCAAAAAATATTTGTCGGGGGCGGGCGCATGAGCAAAATTTTGGTTGTCGACGATGAAGAAATGATGTTGATGTTAGCGCGGAGAATTTTGTCGCAAAGATATGAAGTCGTGACAGCCGCCACGGGCGAAGAGGCGATAGAAATTTTTGAACGCGAGCGGCCGGACATGGTCTTGACGGATTTGATGATGCCGGAGATGGACGGTTACGAGTTGCACAGAATTTTGCAGGAAAAAAGTTCGGTGCCCGTCCCGATAATTTTTATGTCGGCCGACGAGAGCGAAGAGACCGAAAGCAAAGGCTTTGAACTCGGCGCGGAAGATTACATTCGCAAGCCCGTCAAGCCCGAAGTTCTTTTGCGGCGCGTGGGAAATATCATCGAGCACCTGGATAAAATCCGCGGGCTGGAAGTTGCTGCCTCGACCGACCCGCTGACGAAACTTTTGAACAAGTCGGCCACCCAAAAAGAAATCGGCGAGCTTGTAAAAAATTCTTCGGGCGCGTTGCTGATGATTGACCTGGACAGCTTCAAACTCGTCAACGACATTTACGGCCACGCGGCGGGCGACAAAATTTTGATTCGATTCGCCGAGCTGATTAAAAAAATTATTCGCGAAAAAGATTTGGCGGGGCGCATGGGCGGCGACGAATTTTTGGTCTTCGTGCAGAACGTCGACGACGAAAAATTTTTGAAGGACAAAACAATTTTCCTCAACGAACAAATTTTAATCGCCGCAAAAAATCTTCTCGGCCGCGAAATGCAAATTCCTTTGGGCGCGAGCGTCGGTGTGGTTTTCGTGCCCGACGAGGGGGACACTTTCCAAAAACTTTACGAGAAGGCAGACAGTGCGCTCTACGAAGTCAAACATCGCGGCAAGCACGGGATTGCTTTCTTCGGAAAAAAAAATCGCACGGAAAATTCTTCGGTCGAAGGAATTTCTCAAATGCGAATGATTTTGGCGGAACGCAACGCCGAGTCGGGCGCGTTTTTCGTCGAGTTCGAGACGTTCAAAAAAATTTATCGGTTGCTGGTGCGCGTGGCCGAAAGTTGCAAAAAAAATTTGGTGCTCGTGCAGTTCACGTTGACGGAAGAAAATTTCGCGGAGGAATTCAAAGAAATTTTAATCGGATCTTTGCGGCGGAGCGATTGCGTGACGATGTGCGGGAAAAAATTTTTGGCTCTGTTGCCCGAAGCCACGGAGTTTGAAGCGGATTACATGAAGAGCAAAATTTTTTCGCGGCTGAAAAATTTTTCGGCGCGGCAAATAATTTTCGAGCGAGAAAAAATTTAGAAGTCAAACAAACTGAGCTGACCGCGCGGCGGAATTTTTTTCGGCTGTGAAATTTTTTTCGGGCGGAAAATTTTTTTCGGCGGCTCAAATTTTTTTTGCTGAAATTTTTCGGCCGTCGAGCGAGCCAGTTGGTCGCAGCGTTCGTTGAAAAAATTTCCGGCGTGGCCTTTGACCCAATTAAAATTCACGGCGCGGGTCGCAACCAAATTATCGAGCTCCTGCCACAAATCCTGATTGAGGACGCGGCCGTTGTTGAAGCCGTTGCGTTTCCATTTGGCCAGCCAGCCGTTCGTGAAGGCGTTTTTGAGGTAGCTGCTGTCGGTGAAAAGTTCGACGCTTTGTCCGGGCGAAATTTTTTCCAGGGCACGAATCGCGGCGGTCAGCTCCATGCGATTGTTGGTTGTGTGCGCCTCTCCGCCGAAAATTTCTTCGCGCCGATTTTTTTCGTCGACGAGAACAGCCGCCCAGCCGCCCGCGCCGGGGTTGCCCAAACACGAGCCGTCCGTATAAATTTTAATCATCGTTCGTCCTCCAAAAATTCTGTCGAGGTCGCAGGCTTGAAAAATTTTTTGTCGTGTGTTATGATTCGCACGGTCTGAATTACAAAATCAGTGGCAGTCGGTGTTTGACGGCGCCGACCCCCTCTCTTGATTAAGAAAGTTTTTGGTGAAGAAGGTCGCGTCCGCATTCGCGGCTTTTTTCGTTTCCGAATTACTTCAGGAACGTGAGCAACATCACGACGGTCTGGATGAGGCTCATGATGAGCACGAACCATTTGTAGTTGTCCATGATGTCACCCCCTCTCATGCGAGAGGAAGCCGACTTACCAACTGCCGCGCCGAATATATCACACGCTCAAAATTTTTTCAAACAAAAATTCAGAAAGGATTCGCCATGGAAAATCTCCAAGAGAAGCTAAAAACTTTGCCCGACGCGCCCGGCGTTTACCTCATGCACGACGCCAACGGCAAAATAATTTATGTCGGCAAGGCTCGCGTGCTGAAAAATCGTGTCCGCCAATATTTTCAAGCGAATAAAAATCACGGAGCAAAAGTCAGAGCCATGGTCGCGAAAATTTCTGACTTCGATACGATTGTCACGGCCGGCGAAGTCGAAGCTTTGATCCTCGAATGCAACTTGATTAAAAAATATCGCCCGCGCTACAATATCAGCCTCAAGGACGACAAAAGTTATCCGTACCTGCGCGTGACGGCCGAAGATTTCCCGCGGATAATTTTGACGCGGCGCGTGATTCATGACGGCTCAAAATATTTCGGACCGTACACGAGCGGTCAAGCCGTCAAAGAAACCGTGGAGCTTTTGCGAAAAATTTTTCCTCTGCGCACGTGCAAAACTTTTGCCTCTCGTCCGTGCCTGGAATTTCACATCAAACGGTGCCCGGCTCCCTGTGCAAAAAAAATTTCCCGCGAAGAATATTTTTCATTCGTGACGGCGGCCGAAAAATTTTTGGCGGGTCACACGGCTCAAATCGAACGCGAACTTACAATTCAGATGACGGCGGCGGCCGAGGCTTTGAATTTCGAGCAGGCTACGCGGCTGCGAGATATTTTGTCGGCGATAAAAAAAGTCACGGAAAAACAAAAAATCGTAAGCGACATCGGCGACGCGGACGCAATCGGTCTGGCGCGATTGGAAAACGAAACTTGCGTGCAGATTTTTTTTATCCGCGAGGGCAAAGTCACGGGTCGCGAAAATTTTTTGTTGCGCGGAGCAAACGACGAGACCGACGCTCAAGCCGTCACCGAATTCGTCAAGCAATATTATTCGCGGGCGCAACTTTCGGCTGCGGAAATTTTTTTGCCCGTCACAATTCCCGACGACGATTTGAAAATTTTGAGCGAGTGGCTCGGCGTGAAAATTCTCGTGCCCAAACGTGGCGTGAAATTTTCTTTGGTAGAGCTGGCCGCCCGCAACGCCGAAAAATTTTTGGAAGAAGAAGCAGCCCGTCGACGCCTCAAAAACGCTCAGACAATCGGCGCGGTCGAAGAGCTGAAAAATTTTTTGCACCTGCCCAAACTTCCGCGGCGCATGGAGTGCTTCGACATCTCCCACATTCAAGGCGTGGAAACCGTGGCGTCGATGGTCGTCTTCGCGGACGGCGTGCCCGACAAAAAAAATTACCGCCGATTTAAAATTCGTTCGACGGAAGGAAAGCCCGATGATTTTTTGTCCATGCGTGAGGTCACATCTCGACGCTACGGCTCGACGGAAAATCTGCCGGACTTGATCGTAATTGACGGCGGCCTCGGCCAATTAAATTCTGCGCTGGAAATTATTCGTGGCGCGGGTCATCAAGTTCCCGTCGTCGGTCTGGCCAAACAATTCGAATTGATTTTCGTCGAGGGTTCGTCCGTGCCGCTTGCACTTCCAAAAGATTCTCAAGCCCTCAAACTCATGCAACGGATCCGCGACGAGGCTCACCGCTTCGCGATAACTTATCATCGAAAACTTCGGCGCAAACGCAATTTGAAATCGGAGCTCGACAACGTGGCGGGCATCGGTCAAAAGCGGCGGACGGAACTTTTAAAAAAATTCGGGTCGGTGGCAAAAATAAAATCGGCTTCGGTCGAGGAGCTCTCTGCCGTGCCGACAATGACGCGAGCCGCCGCCGAAGCCTTAAAAAATTTTTTCGACAATCACTGATCAGCCGGGCGGCCAAGTCATTTTTCTTCCGCCGAGAAGATGAACGTGCAGGTGGTGGACGGTTTGACCGCCGTTTTTGCCGGTGTTCATGACGACTCGGAAACCGCCGCTTGAAATTTTTAATTCGTCCGCGAGCTTGGGCACCACGTCAACAAAAATGTGCGCGGCCAAATCTTTGTCTTCAGCTTGAAAGTGCGCGACGCTTTGAATGTGTTTTTTCGGAATGATCAAAACGTGAACGGGTGCTTTGGGCGAAAGATCTTTGAAGGCCACGACGCTTTCGTCCTCATAAACTTTTTGCGAGGGAATTTCTCCCGCCGCGATTTTGCAGAAAATACAATCGGCCATTTTAAAACCTCCTCAGTTGTCGACGGCGATGACGTGACGCACGCCGTAATATTGCGCGACGCAGGAGTTGCGGCAGCTGTTCAATTTTCCTTCGATGCCCGCAAAAAAATCGAGCTCGGAGGCCGCGCTCCTGTCGCCGTGAATTTTTTCAAAGCGATGACGAATCGGCATTCTCGGCATTGGAATCGGGTCAGCGTAAGCGTTGCGGTGAATGTAACGGACTTGACGGCGCGCCGCGTTGAAAATTGAAATGTCGACGTAAATGAGCGTCGCAAAATATGACACGCAGCACACGGCCAAGACAATCGATACGCCGCGCAGAAACTTTTTCGGGAAGTTGAGCGCGGCTTTTAAATTTTGTCTTTCCAATTCCAAAATCGCCGAACAAGACGCGACCGAGATGAAAGACAGCGACGTTATCGAAATTCGCGAGTTGTATTCGGGCGAGAAAAGCAGAGCGATTGGAACCAGGAAGCCCGTCGCCGTGAAGGCCAGCATTAAAATTTCCGCCACGGTTATTTTCGTCGAGGTGCGCCGCGCGAAGTAGACGAACATTGGAATCAGCGCGATGAAGTCGGCCGCAATCACACGCAAAAATCCGTTGGACATGTGCGAAAGGAAAAGTTCTTTCGTGTAGGAAAAATTCGGGTGAGCGAACTCCAGCCGCGCGAAATTTCCCGGGGCGAACAACATCAACGCGCAACCGACGCTCACGGCCAAAAATCCCGCGACCATCCACGGACGGAAGACGCCTTGGACTTTGCACATGACCAGAAGAAAAAATGTTAAAGCGACCGTGGCCAACGCGCCCGCCTCATTCGACCAGCCCGCAAAAAGTCCCAAAATTATCATCAGCACGACGTTTATCGCGGAATTTGCCGCCTCGTGGGAGCGCAGAGCTTTGACGTACGGCGTGAGGAAAAAAAGTTGGAAGAAAGTCATCCACATGTAATTGCAAGAACCCGTCAGCCACAGCGTGCTCATCATCGACGAAGCCATTAAGAAAAACATCGTGAAAAAAATCCACAATGCCGCCGCCCGCGAAATTTTCAGCCACGTGTTCGACAGATTTATAATCGTCAGCACGAGGAAAACAAAAATTATCGTGTTGGCGATATCGAAGACGGGCTTGCCGACCCAGATAAAAAATTGAACGAGAGCGTGCGCAAAAATTCTTCCGCCCCAATCAAAATAATGCGACGTCATGGACGTGACGATATCGCCGAGAGATTCGACGCGGTCTCTGTGTTCGATTTCGGGCGAGCCGAATTGCATTGCCTCCAAGTTGCCGCCGTGCGCACCGTCCCAAATGAACGCGTAACCGAAGTCGTCGTGACTCAGCGGGCAAAGAGCAGTCCGCACGAAAAAAAATCCCGCAAACGCCGCGAACAAAATCAGCGACCGCGAAGAATCCATCGTGCGCATCAAGCGTTGAAAGCTCAAACGGAATCCTCCTTCAAAAGGGCGACGGCGTTCGAGAGAGTCTCGCCGATTTTTTCTCTGATGACGAGTTCGGCGCGAGCGTCGGCGCGTGTGGAAGTTTTATTTATCAGAATCAAATGTTGCCCGCGAAAATAATCAATCAGCCCGGCCGCGGGATAAACAATCAAACTTGTGCCGCCGACGATGAGCGTGTCCGCATTCATAATCGCGCGAATGGAATTGCCGACGGTTTCGTTGTCGAGTTGTTCGCCGTAAAGGACGACATCGGGCTTGACGATTCCGCCGCATTTTTCACAACGAGGCACGGGAATATTTTTCATGACGAAATCAATTCCGTACGGCGCGGAGCATTTGACGCAACGACTCCGACGAATCGAGCCGTGAAGTTCGTAAACATTTTTCGAGCCGGCGATTTGATGAAGCCCGTCGATGTTTTGCGTGACGACCGCGCTCAAAATCCCGCGACGTTCCAGCTCGGCCAAGGCAAAATGACCGGCGTTGGGTTTGGCGTCCAGGTGAACGAAGCGCGCGCGATAGAATTCAAAAAATTCTTCGGGGTGGCTCGCGAAAAAATCATACGAGGCCATTTCTTCGGGCGAAAAAGTTTGATTGAGTTTCTGATTGTAAATTCCGTTCGCGCTGCGGAAATCGGGAATGCCCGACTCGGTGGACATGCCCGCGCCGCCGAAAAAAACCGCGCTCGTGCTCTGCGACAAAATTTTTGCCAGCCTCTCAACGTCCGTCATCTTTCGTTCGCCTCCAAAAGTTTTTCAAAGATTTTAATTCAACGCGCGATTTTTGGCAACGGTTGCAAAATTTTTATGGACAAAATTTTTTCGTTTGATATAATTCGCGGCGAACAGATTAAAGGAGGCTTAATCATGAACGGAAAATTTTTTGCCGCGATGACTTTGGCGGCGACGCTTTTAATCACGGGTTGCGGCGGCGGCGACCAGCCCGCTCAAAAATCCGGCGACAAAGCGGCCAAGGAAGTCACGCTCAAAATCGGCGCGACACCCGTTCCTCATTCGGAAATTTTGGCGGAAATTAAAGACGACCTCAAAGCAAAAGGAATCACGCTCGAAGTCGTCGAGTTCAACGATTACGTCCAGCCCAACATCGCCCTCAACGACAAAGAACTCGACGCGAACTTTTTCCAGCACGAGCCTTACCTCAACGACTTTATTAAGGAGCACAAAGACGTTAAGCTCAAAAATGCCGGCGGCGTGCACATCGAGCCAATGGGAATTTATTCCAAAAAAATTAAAGACTTGAAGGATCTTTCCGACGGCGCGACCGTTTCAATCCCCAACGACCCGACAAACGGCGGACGTGCTCTTCTCCTTTTGCAAAAGGCTGAGCTGCTCAAACTTAAAGACGGCGTCAACGAAATGGCAACCGTTCAAGACATCGCCGAAAATCCCAAGAACTTGAAGATTCAGGAAGTCGAAGCCGCCCAGCTCCCGCGCACGCTCGAAGACGTCGACATCTCAATCATCAACACGAACTTTGCCATGAACGCCGACCTTAACCCCATGAAGGACGCGCTCTTCATCGAAGACAAAACCTCGCCCTACGTCAACATCATCGCCGTGCGTGAAGGCGACGAAAACCGCGAAGAAATTAAAACTCTGCTCAACACGATTAAGACCGACAAAGTTAAAAAGTTCCTCGAAGAAAAATACAAGGGCGCGATTGTCCCCGCGTTTTAAATCATGAACGAAAAAACTTTGGGAGAAATTCCGCTCGACACGTGGCGTTGGCTCGGCGTCAACAAGCTCAAAACTTCTGCGGCGATTGAAGAGAAATTTTTTGACGTGGCCGACGGCGAGACGAAAATTTTTTCAGACGTGAACCTGGCCGAAGAAAACATCGCGCGGAAGATAAAAATTTCTGTCGGAGAAAATGCTCGCGTCGAATTTCTTTCGGCGGATCTCGGTCGCGGAAATTTTTCCTCCGACGTGGAAATTGATCTGCGCGGCGACGATTCGTCGGCAACTTTCGAGGCGGTTTATTTCGGCGACGGCCAACGCAAATTGGATTTCAATTACGTGATTCGTCAGCGCGGAAAAAATACTTCGGCGACTTTGAATGTGCGCGGCGCGTTGACCGACAAAAGCGACAAAATTTTTCGCGGGACGCTCGACTTCCAAAAAGGCTCGAAAGGCTCGACCGGCCGCGAACTCGAAGAAGTCATCATTCTTTCGCCGGGCACGCGCAATCGTTCCGTGCCGCTGATGTTGGCAGCCGAGGACGAAGTCGACGGACATCACGCGGTGAGCATCGGGCGGCTCGACGACGAAAAAATTTTTTACCTCATGAGTCGCGGGCTCGACAAATCCGAGGCGCAACGTTTGATTGTGGAAGCGGCGTTCGCTCCCGTCCTGGAAAAAATTTCGGACGATTCTCTCCGCGAAAAACTTTTGGAAAATCTGCGGCTTCGGCTGACTTAAAAAAATTATTCCCGTCGAAAGGCGGGATTTTTTTTTGCAAAAAATTTTTCGACAATCAATTGACAAAAAAAAATAATAATTATTATAATACATGTAACGAGATTAAATTTTTTCGCGAGGAGATGATCTTATGGCAACCCAACAAGAAGTCATCAAGAAGTTCATGAAGTCGTTGGACACGACGACCAAATCGGGGACGGCGGCTCTCGACGAGGCGATTAAAGCTTGCTCGACTTTCAAAAACATGCAGGACGCTGTCGACAAAATGGTTGCGGACTGCAAGGCGGCCAAAAGTGCCGACGATTTCTTGAAGACTTATTGCGGCATAATCCTCGACAACGACGACACGGGCGCAATCACAGGCTCCGACGCGGGCGGCTCCACCGTCAAGACCAAAGAATCAATCGTCCCCGAAAGCGGCTCGCTCAAAAATTTCACGGGCGATTCTTTCACCGTCGACGGGCTGACGATTAAGCTCGGCAAAGACAGAACTTTCAGCGACTTGAGCGACAGCGAAAAATATATCTGGCAGGGACTGTACACTTGGTGGGCGAAAGGCGCGCTCGACCTTATCGCCGAAAGTTACGGCACAAACTTTAGTTTCAGCTCAAAATCTTCCGCCACGATTAAAGAACTTGAATTTAATTTCTACACCTCGGAAGCAGACGACCACAGCGGAGCCGTCACGAGATACGTTTGGGATGAAATTTCCGGCCAAGCTAGTTCGCTCAGCATGAGAGTTGACCTGCGTGCTTTCGGCTCGTTAGTCGACGGCATCAACCCCGACGGCAAATCGAATTGGACATCAACATATCTCGACAACTTGTTGGCGCACGAATTCACACACGCCGTCATGGCTGCCAATATAAATTACAACGGAATATTGCCGTTGCTTGTCCATGAAGGTATATCGGAACTCACAATCGGTAACACTGACGCAAGCGGTATGTCAGCCTTGGCGAGCGATCCCGAACTGCTCAAGAAGACGCTGGCGAACGAGGACGGAACCAATCCTTACGCCGGCGGTTTCATGTTCTTCCGATATCTGGCTCGGCAGTCGGGCGATTTGACTTTGACCAACTTCACGTCCAAAACGTCGATTCAAACTTTCAACGGCAACGATTCAATTTACAGCGTCGCAGATTCCGTGACAATCTCGACGGGCGCGGGCAACGATTCGATTCACGGCGCAGGCAAAAAAATCACGATAAACGGCGGGGCGGGAAATAATTTCGTTCTTCTTTATTCCAACGCCGCCAATGCTTCCGTCCTCACGGGCAGCGGCAAAGATTCAATCGAAAGCGGAGGTCAAAAGGCAACAATCAATTCCGGCAGCGGCAACGATTATGTTTATCTCTTCAACAACGGAGAAAATCAAATCGTCAACGCGGGCAAAGGCAACGATTCAATCCAAAGCGGCGCACAGACAGCTTCAATCAACGCGGGCGCAGGCAACGATTACATTCTCCTTTTCTCGCCGGCAACAAAGCACACCATCAAAGGTTCCACGGGCAACGACACGATTGAAAGTTATACGAGCAACGGCGTCGTGTATCAGTTCGCGGCGGGCGACGGCGACGACTCAATCTTCGGCTTTACTTCCAACGATACGATTTCTCTGAGCGGCTCAAATTATTACACGAAAAAAACCGTCGGCTCTGATGTCAAAATAAGTTTGCAAAGCGGCGGCTCGATGATCTTGATCGGCGCGAAAAGCAAAACTGTCAACGTCCAAGGTGCCGCGCTACTCAACGTCGTCGACAACACGAATGCTTCCAAAAAAATCACGGCGGCCAAAGGTAATGACTCAATCAAAAACAGCGGCGACAAAGTTACAATCGTGGGTGCGAGCGATGCCGATTCGATTTGGAATTACGGCGCGAGTGTCTCTGTCAACGCGGGCAAAGGCAACGATTACGTTTCCAATTTGGGCTCCAAAGTTATAATCCTCGGCGGCGCGGGAAAAGATTTAATTGACAACACGGCCGTTTTCGTCACAATCACAGGCGGCACGGGCGACGACTCGATTTATAATTACAACTCGAACGTTCGATTTGATTACGCTTCGGGCGACGGCAACGATTATATTTTCGGCTTCAACGAAACCTCGACCCTTTCTGTCGGCGGCGATTACTTCGACTTTGTGAGCGGCAAAGATAAAATCGTTCGCGTCGGAGAAAACAAAATCACTTTGAGCGGCGCGGCCTCCTTGTCGAGCGTCAACATTGACGGAAAAAAATTAACGACCGTGATTTGGAACGACGACATGCCCGCAAGTTTCACTCTCGATTCAACGACAAAAATTATCGACGGCTCGGAGCGCACAAAGGCGATTAAAATTTTCGGTAACGGCCTGGCAAATTCACTCGTCGGCGGCGACGGCAACGACACTTTGAACGGCGGAAGCGACAACGATAAAATTTTCGGCAGCGCGGGCAACGACAGCTTATCAGACGGCGACGGCAAAGACACTTTGAACGGCGGAAGCGGCAACGATAAAATTTTCGGCGGCACGGGAAATGATTTGCTAAACGGCGGCGGCGGCAACGATACGTTCATCTACACCGCGAACGAAGGCACCGACAAAATTTTCGATTACGAGGCCGGCGACATGTTAAAAATTTTAAATGCGGACGGCTCGAACGGTTCGTTCAAAAGTTCCAAGTACAGTTGCGGCGATTTGACTCTCACGATAAACGGCGGCGGGGAAATTATTTTCGACGGCGTGGCGAGCGGCGACTCCTTCAACATAAACGGCACGAGCTACAAAATCAGCGGCTCAAAGCTCAAATAAATTGAGCTCAAAAAAAATTTTCCCCGTCAAGCGGGGATTTTTTTTACAGAGATTTTTTTATCAGCGTCAAGTGCGTCGCCAACATTCCGAGCAACATCAGCGCGCAACCGAAAATTTCTCGTGCGGTCATAATTTCGTCCAGGAAGAACCAGCCCGCCCACGCGCCGAAAATTGCCTCGAAGCTCATCAAGATTGCGGCGGTTGCCGGCTCGGCGTATCGTTGCCCGTAATTTTGCAGGGTGAACGCCACGCCCGCGCTCATCACTCCGCCGTAAAGTATCGGAAGCCACGCCTCAATCATCGCAGAAAAATTCGGCGTCTCAAAAATTTTCATCGCCGCGAAACTCAAAATCATCACGATAAAAATTTGCGCAACCGAAAGTTCAATCAAGTCGACTTTGGAGGCAAAACGATCGATCAATAAAATTTGCGCCGTCCAAACGAACGAACTTATAAAAAGAATCGCGTCGCCCGACTGAATCGAAAAACTTTCGCCGATTGCCAAAAGATAAAGCCCGACGATTGCAAGGAGCGCGCCCAACCAATTTTCCCGCCGAATTTTTTTGCCCAAAATTTTTGCGCCGAGCGGAACGAAGACGATGTACAGACACGTGATGAAGGCCGCCTTGCCCGCCGTGGAATATTGCAGCGCGATTTGTTGCATGGAGCTGGCGACGAAGAGCACGAGGCCGATAAACAGCCCGATGAAAAATCCGCGACGATAATTTTTTTTCCGACGTTCGAGAGCCCGACTTTTTCGCGTAAAAATTGCGACGACGACCAGCGACAAAAATCCGACGAAATATCTGGCCGTTGCATAAGAAAAAGGACCGAGTCCGTCCATGCCCGAAAGCTGCGCAACGAACGTCGTGCCCCAAAAAAACGCCGCGGCCAAAAGCATCAGCGTTCCTTTTATCTGCATGAAAATTTCCTTCCTAAAGGCGAGTGTTCCACATGATGAGCGCGTCTTCGCCGTTGTCGAGGTAGTAGCCTTTGCGGCGGCCGACGCTCCTCAAGCCGAAACTTTTATAAAGTTTAATCGCGGGCGTGTTGGACGGACGAACCTCCAAAGTTATGGCGGAAGCTCCGCGGGCTTTGACGGCTTTGACCAGTTCGCCGAAAAGAATTGTGCCGACGCCTTGGCCGCGAAGAGAAGGCTCTACCGCAACGCTCATGACTTCGGCTTGATTGAACGAGACCCACGCGCCCGCGTAAGCCACGATTTTTCCGTCGAGTTCGCCGACGATGTAAGTTGCCAGCTCGTTTTGCGCTTCGCGCCAAAAATCTTCGCGCTTCCAGGGCATGGCAAAACTTTTTTCTTCGAGAGCGGCAACAGCGTCCGCGTCATCGGTCGTCATCGCTCGGAAGGTGAGCCGTGTCTCTTCTCCCAAAGTTCCTCAGCCTCCGCCCGCCGAATGTACAGCGGCTCCAAGTTCATCACGTTGTCGAATTTTTTTAAGTCCGCCGCGCAAAGTGCAACGCTCGACGCCCGCGGCATTTTTAAATTCGGCGGAGCAAGTCGAACGTTCGGCGGCAGAGGAATTTTTATTTTGTGGAGGACGTCGCCGCACAGAAAAATTTTTCCGTCGAGTTTTCCGGCTTGAGCGACCGCCTCGTCAATCGGTTTGACTTCCAAATCTGTCAGCGGCAAAAAATTTTCAAACAGCTGACAATACGCTCGATTTTTTTGCGCGTCGATGAGCGGCAAAACTTTTGCGCCGGGGAAATTATACGCCAGGGCTCGCAGCGTCGGCACGCCGATAATTTTTATTTTCCACGCGTAAGCCAGAGCTTTTGCCGTCGCCAAACCGATTCGCAAGCCCGTGAATGAGCCCGGCCCGATTGAGATCGCTACCGCCTCCAAATTTTCAAACGCGCCCGAAATTTTTATGACTTCTTCGACTTGCGGCATGAGCGTTTCGGAAAAACTTTGCGGCGACTCTCTCAAACTTTCCGCCAAAATTTTTCCGTCGAACAGGACAGCCGCGCCCGCCGCCCGCGTCGAAGTTTCAATCGCCAAAATCCGCAAGCTCAATCATCCTTCGCAACGAAATCTTCCAGCTCTCTGATAAAATCCTCGTGCTCTTCGCCGACGCAAGAGAAAGTTATCCGCCGCATGTTTTTGGAATCTTTTATCCGCTCGATTTTTATCACGACGTAATCTTCCGGCAAAGCCTGCGGAAATTTTTCAGCCCACTCGATAAAAACAATCCCTTCGGGAAAATCGGTGTACTCGTAAAAGCCGATGTCTTC
>CAMNFC010000024.1 GCA_946536925.1 uncultured Selenomonadales bacterium
TGATACCGTCTTCATTGGTGTAGAGGGGTTGACGACCGACTTTGACTTGGAAGTTGTCGTAATCGCCCTGTGCCCAACCACGTTCAAGGCTGAAGTTGCTGGAGGTGTCGCGGCTCAAGTCAACGTGTGCGTCGATACGAGCGCGGAGTGTCCAGTGGTCATTGACGTGCGCGATAGGCTCAAAACGGAAAATCCAGTCGTCCTGTTTAACGCGGGTGTGCTCGCTGGTGCTGTGATGATGACGACGCTGATCAGCCCAAACGTTGTCGGTTTTGTGGTTCTTGTAGGTGTACTCGATTTTGCCCTGCCAGACAACTTTGTCGGCATATTTTTCGAGTTCTGCCACGCGAACGCCGAGAGCGTCGAGTTCATCACGGAATTCAGCAGCGAGTCTGTCGAGTTCGGCTTTGTTTGCGCCGGTCGGGTTCTTCGCCATGGCTTTTGCAATCATCTGAGCCATTTCGTAACGGGTGATGTTGCGGTCGCCGCGATACGTTCCGTCGCCGTAACCTTCGATGACGCCTTCCGCCGCGAGTTTCGCAACGGAGTTATAAGCCCAGTGACCCGCAGGAACGTCGCTGAAGGGGTTAGCCGCCGCGAACGTGGTTGCGCTTGCTCCGACGACGAAGGCCGCCGCCAATGCTGCTGCTACTGTCTTTTTCATTTTGAACATCCTCCTTAAAGATGTCTGTCAAGAAAGTAACTCGGGGTGACTTTCGCGACTCGCCTCGGAAGCTGTTCAAACTTGAGTGGCCGTGTTTCCTCAAATCATCTTTTGCTTCGTTGACTTGTCCCTTAAGTCGCCGCAATGATAATACAGAAAGTTTTGCTTGTCAACACTTTCAAAAAAAATTTTGTTTTTGCTTTCAGTTTCTTTTCATGTTATAATTTAAAGTTTTTCTTCAGATTTTCTTCAGGCTTGAGCAAACACACTCTAAAAATATCACGTGGGCGCGATTTTTTCTTGAGAGTAAACTGAAAACAAAAAAGCCCCCGATTGTTCGGGAGCTTGAGTTGCTCGGAGATGGATTTCAGAAGAAGAATTCGACGCGGCCGAAAATGTGGCGAGCTTTGCCGTGGCCGCTGCGATAGACGCCGTCGGTGATGTATTTGCCGTCGAAATATTTTGCGATGACGCCGATATTTTTGAACGGAGCCCAGGACGCGCCGATGACGAAGCCGCGAGTGCCGCGCAAAGCATCTTCAGCCGTGGGCGCGAAGGAAACGTTGGTGCCGTGTTTGCGATAGCCGGCGAAAACGTTCCATTGGCCTTTTTCGGAGGCGTCGTCATAATCGCCGTAGCAAAGTTCGGCCTGCCAAGCTTTATCCTCGAAGTCGGCCTTGGTGTTTTGAGCGTAAACGCCGCTGAGCGTCAAAAGGTCGGTGAATTTGTAGCCGAGGTTGACCGTCCAGATGCTCGCTTTGGCATAAGCTTTACGGCTGTGTTCGTTGTCGAAATCGATGCTGTCGGCAACGCCTCTTCTCAAGTAATTGTTCCTGCTCCAGGCCAGGTCGTCGTCTTTGACGTAATAGTAGCCCGCGCCGCCGAAAAGACCTTTGTCGGCTTGATCGTAATCAACTCTCAAGCCGACAACGGTTGCGGGGTCTTCTTCGGTTGTGTTCTCGCCATAAATTCCGCCGCCGACGCCGTCAGCTTTGACGCGACCGCCCGTGAGATTAACTTTCCATTTGCTGCCGAAAGTCAAAGAGCCGCCAGAAATTTCCGTATCCCACATGAGGCCGGCTTCACCTTCGGGATAAAATTCAAAGCGACCGACTTTAAGATTAAGCTTGTCATAGTCGCCTTCAGCCCACGCGCGTTTAAGTTCAAAGTTATCCGTCTCGTCTTTTTTCATGTCGGCGTATGCGTCGATTCGGGCGTTGACCGTCCAATGGTCGTTGACTTCGGCTTTGGGTTCCAGGCGGAAGATGAAACCGTTGGCAGTGTCTTTAGTTTTCTTGCCGGTGTTTTCGGGATCGGTCTTCGTCTGCTCGTAGGTGTATTCGATTTTTCCGTGCCAGATAACTTTGTCGGCGTATTTTTCAAGCTCGGCCACGCGAACGCCCAATGCGTCGAGTTCATCACGGAATTCAGCTGCAAGACGATCGAGGTCTGCTTTAGCCGCGCCGGTCGGGTTCTTCGCCATGGCTTTAGCAATCATTTGCGCCATTTCGTAACGGGTGATGTTGCGGTCGCCGCGATACGTTCCGTCGCCGTAACCTTCGATGACACCTTCCGCCGCGAGTTTCGCAACGGAGTTATAAGCCCAGTGCCCCGCAGGAACGTCGCTGAAAGGATTGGCCGCTGCAAAAGTTGTTGAACTTGCTCCGACGACGAAGGCCGCCGCCAATGCTGCTGCTACTGTTTTCTTCATCTTGAAAGCCTCCAATGAATCGATTGAAAAAATTTTCTGCGGCTCAAGATTCATCGAGAAATTTTTCAAGTTGAGTGGCCGTGTTTCCTCAAATGATTTTGTTTCTCAAATCTCTCAAGCCGCCGCAATGATAAACCCGATTAATAATCTTGTCAAGATTTTTTGAGAATGTATTTCAGCACGAAAAAAGCCCCCGCCGATTTCGACAGGAGCTTGAAAATTTTCTTGGGTTGAACTTTACATCATGCCGGGCATTCCGCCACCCATTCCGCCGGGCATGGCAGGTGCGGGCGGTTCGGGTTTGTCGGCCACGAGAGTTTCCGTCGTCAAAATCATTGCCGCAATGGACGCCGCGTTTTGCAGAGCGGAACGAACAACTTTTGCAGGGTCGACGATGCCGGCTTTGATCATGTCGACGTATTCGTTGGTCAGCGCGTTGAATCCGACGCCTTTATCGGATTTCTTGACGGCCTCGGCCACGACGGAGCCTTCCCGGCCGGCGTTGTTTGCGATTTGGCGAACGGGTTCTTCAATGGCGCGTTTGACAATCTCGACACCGACTTTTGCGTCGCCTTCAGCTTTAACGTCGTCGAGCGCGGGCAGAATATCGATAAAGGTTGTGCCGCCGCCGGCAACGATGCCTTCTTCCACGGCTGCGCGGGTCGCGTTGAGTGCGTCTTCAATGCGCAGTTTCTTTTCTTTCATTTCGACTTCGGTGGCCGCGCCGATTTCGATGACAGCCACGCCGCCCGCCAATTTCGCGAGACGTTCCTGAAGTTTTTCTTTGTCGAAGTCGCTGGTCGTGGTCTCAATCATCTTGCGAATTTGAGCGACGCGAGCGGTGATTTCGTTTTTGTCGCCGTTGCCTTCAACGATTGTAGTTTCTTCTTTGGTCGCACGAATCTGACGAGCATGACCGAGGTCGGCGAAGGTAACGCTTTCGAGTTTGCGTCCGAGTTCTTCGCTGATGACCGTGCCGCCCGTGAGGATTGCGATATCTTCGAGCATTGCCTTGCGTCTGTCGCCGAAGCCGGGAGCTTTGACGGCCAGAGCTTTGAACGTGCCGCGCAATTTGTTGACGACGATTGTAGCCAGAGCTTCACCGTCGACGTCTTCAGCGATGATGACGAGGGATTTGCCCTGCTTGACGACTTGCTCAAGAATCGGCAGGATATCTTGAATGGAAGAAATTTTTCTGTCGGTGATGAGGATGAACGGATCGTCCATGACGGCTTCCATTTTGTCGGCGTCGGTGACCATGTACGGCGAGATGTAGCCGCGGTCGAATTGCATGCCCTCGACGACTTTAAGGTTGGTTTTCATCGTCTTGGATTCTTCCACGGTGATAACGCCGTCGTTGCCGACTTTTTCCATGGCGTCGGCGATGAGCTTGCCGATTTCTTCGTCGCCGGAAGAAATTCTCGCGACTTGAGCGATGGCCTCTTTGCTCTCGACTTTCTTTGCATTATTTTTAATTTCGTCGACGAGTTTTGCAACGGCGGCCTCGATGCCTTTTTTGATGATCATGGGGTTTGCGCCGGCCACGACATTTTTGAGACCTTCGCGGACAATGGCCTGAGCAAGGAGCGTTGCGGTTGTTGTGCCGTCGCCTGCCACGTCGTTGGTTTTCGTCGCGACTTCTTTAACGAGCTGCGCGCCCATGTTTTCAAAATGATCTTCCAGTTCGATATCGCGGGCAATCGTCACGCCGTCGTTGGTGATGGACGGTGCGCCGAATTTCTTTTCGAGAACAACGTTGCGACCTTTGGGGCCGAGCGTAACTTTAACGGCATTTGCCAGCGCGTCGACACCACGGCTGAGCGCGCGACGAGCTTCTTCGTCGAACAAAATTTCTTTTGCCATAAATTATTTACCTCCGAAAACTTCTTTGAATTAAAGGATTGCCAAAATGTCACTCTCGCGAATCACGAGATAGTCTTTGTCGTCCACCTTGACTTCGCTGCCCGCGTACTTGTTGAAGATAACTTCGTCGCCGGTTTTGACTTCCATTTGCGCACGGGTGCCGTTGTCGAGGAGCTTGCCGGTGCCCACGGCCACGACCGTTCCTTTTTGCGGCTTCTCTTTGGAAGTTTCGGGCATGATGATTCCGCTTTTGGTCTTGAGCTCGACCTCGGCAACTTCAACGACAACTCTGTCTCCAAGTGGCTTTATCATAAATATCTGCCTCCTAAAGGAATTTCAAGCTTGCTCGGCTCTTGCCGAACTTTCGGGCGATATAATAATCCCGATTCAACAAAATGTCAAGATTCTTTTTCTCGCTGAAATTTTTTCCCGCGGCGACCGCAAAAAAATTTTTAGGCGAAATTCATTGATTAAAAAATCTTTTCGAGTATAATAAGGCGAATAAATTATGGAGGCGAAATTTTTGTGGAAACTTCTGAAGTTGAAAAGTTCAACCTAAAAAATTTTCTCTCGACCAAAGGAGCGGCAATCGCGGCGGCAGCCGTGGCGGTCGCGGGTGTCGGGACGCTGGCCGTGTCGAGTTCTGTGGCAAGCGGCGACAAAATCGTCCTCGGCGTGCGCACGGAAGGCCAACCAATCGGCGGCATGAGTCAAGCTGAAGCCGGAAAAATTTTTTCGAACGTGGCGGCCAAAAAAATTCATCCGCTCACTTTCCGCTATGAAGGCGAAGAATTTATCATCACGCCCGAAGAAATTAATTTGACTCCGCTGGTGGACAAGGCGACGCAAGAGGCAATGAGCTACGGGCGCGGCGGTTCGGCTCTTGGAAATTTCAACGAGCAGGCAAAATGTTTGCTAAACGGCCGCAACGTCAAACTCGACGCACAATATGACGCGGCTCTCTTGGACGAAAAACTTGCTTCAATCGCCGCCAAAGTCAACCGCGACCCCGTCAACGCCGTTTGCAGACTTTCGGGCGACGGCATCGAAAAAATTCCCGGCGTCGTGGGAAAAAGATTGAACACGCAGGAGCTGGCCGAAAATTTGAAGACGCAGCTCACCACGCTCAACTTGCCGTCGGGCGCAATCGATCTCAAGCCCGAAGAAATTCAGCCGTTCATAACGACCGAGGACATCGCCGCAATCGATTCCGTCCTGGGAACGTACAGCACTTATTATTATCCCGGCGACCGCGGCGACAACATCTGGCTGGCCGCCAACACCATCTCAAACAAAATCGTCAAGCCGTCGTGGACTTTCTCTTTCAACGACACTGTGGGCGAGCGAACTTGGGAAGCCGGTTACAAAATGGCGGGTGTCATCATCAACGGAAAAGCTGACGTGGACTACGGCGGAGGCGTCTGCCAGGTGAGCTCCACTCTTTATAACGCGGTCTTGCTCGCGGGGCTCACTCCCACCGAACGCACGCCGCACTACTTCCAGTCAAGTTATATCGGTTACGGCAGAGACGCGACCGTCGCCGACGGACAAATCGATTTTAAATTTCGCAACGATCTTCCGCACAACGTTTATCTCATCGGCGAGGCGGACGGCTCCAAGTTGACGATGTACGTCCTGGGCACGAGGGCTGACCTGGGCGGCTCGGATATCGATCTCGAACTCAGCGGCTCGTCGCTCTATCGCGTCTGGTACAACGGAAACACCGAAGTCAAAAGCGAATATCTTCACACCGATACTTACAACTGATCAGGAGAATTTTTCATGAACAAAAAAATTGCCGCGGCCATGAGCGGAGGTGTCGACAGCTCATTGGCTGCGGCTCTTTTGATTGAACGCGGCTTTGAGGTCGAAGGCGTGACCATGCTCCTTTCCGATGACGAAAAAATTTTGGACGACGCCAAAAAAGTTTGCGCTCACCTGGGCATCACTCATCACGTCGCGGACTTGAGGAAAATTTTTCGCGCTCAAGTCGAAAATTATTTCGTCGAAGAATATCTGCGCGGGCGAACTCCCAATCCTTGCGTTCAATGCAACAAAAAAATAAAATTCGGCGCGCTGTTCGAGTTCGCAAAAAATTTGGGCGCAGATTTTTTTTCAACGGGTCACTACGCTCAAATAATTTTCGAGGACGGGCGTTTTAAATTAAAAAAGGCCGCCGACGCCTTCAAGGATCAGTCGTACGTCCTTTACAACTTGACGGCCGAGAAGCTCGCGAAAATTATTTTGCCGCTCGGAAATTTTTCAAAGTCGACGACGAGACAACTCGCCGAAAAATTTTCTCTGCCCGTCGCCCAAAAACCCGACAGCCAAGAAATTTGTTTTGTGCCCGACGACGATTATAAAAATTTCATCGCGGCTCGTGCGCCTGAAGCTCAAGCTCTTCAGCCCGGCCAAATCGTCGACACGAACGGAAAAATTTTGGGCAATCACGGCGGCGTGGCAAATTACACGATCGGTCAGCGCAAAGGTTTGGGAATCGCCGCGGAGCACCCGCTTTACGTTATCGGCCTGGACGTCGCGAAAAAAAAAGTTGTCGTCGACGCGAACGAAAAACTTTTCCGCAAAACTTTGACGGCTCACGACGCGCACTGGATTTATAAACCGCGCTTGCCGAAAACTTTGGACGCGAAAATTCGTTACGGCTCAAAAATTTTTTCGTGCAATGTCATCGAGGAAAAAAATTTTTTGCGCGCGGAATTTTTTGAACCTGTTCGAGCCGTCACGCCCGGCCAATCAATTGTTTTTTATGACGGCGACGAAGTTTTGGGCGGCGCGATAATCGATTAGCTCAAAGCTTTTGTCGGACAAATTTTTTTGCAACGCCCGCAACGGACGCATTCGGCGGAAGAAAAATCTTTTGTCGGGTCAAGATCGAGCGGGCAATTTTTTTTGCACCGACCGCAAGCCACGCATTTTTCCTCTGCGAAGTTGAGCTGATAAAAACTAAATTTGTTGAGCAGACCGTAAATCGCGCCGAGCGGACACAGCACGCGGCAAAAAAATCTGTGGGCGACGACGCAAAAAAAAATCACGGCGAGCAACACGGAAACTTTCAGCGCGAACAAATCCCCCAGGACGCCGCGAAAATCTTCGTGCGCCACGACCAGCGGCAAGCCCGCCTCCAACGTCCCCGCAGGACAAATGTATTGGCAAAAAGTCGGGGAGCCGAATTCGGACGCGACGGGCAAAATCAGCACGAAAAATATAAGCAGAAAAAATTTCACGCGCAAAAGTTTCTTCGGCAAAAAAATTTTCGGCGACGGAATTTTGTTGAGCAGCTCCTGAAAAAATCCGAACGGACACAAAAACCCGCAAACCGCCCGACCGAGCAGCAACCCGATTAAAATTGTGAAGCCCGCCGCGTAGAAAGAAAATTTTGCGCCCGCGCCGCCGACAGTTTGCAACGCGCCAATCGGACAGCTCAACGCCGCCGCAGGACACGACCAACAGTTCAGACCCGGCGCACAAAAATTTTTCAGCCCGCCGCGATAAATTTTTCCGTCAAAAAAATTCGCCGCGTAAGGATTCGACAAAACCGTCGCCGCCAACTGAATCAATCGCCGTTTCATCAGCCCAGCCCGATGCACTCCAGGCACACGCGCGACGCTTTATTAAAAATTATTTCGAGCTCACCGCGTTCAATCCCGAAAAAAATCCCGGCCGCGCCGATCAAAAAAATTATCAGCCTACTTGAGAAGTTTTTCAAGTTCATCTTTGTAGCCTTCCACGTTCGCGCCGATGATCGCTTTGCCGACGACTTCGCCCTTGCCGTTTACAAAAATCGTCGTGGGGACAGCTTCGACGCCGTCCATGAATTTGAGCAAATTTTCATCCGGCACGACGTTTACGAAATCCGCTTTCGCCTCCTGAGTTATCTGCACGGCCTTTTGGATTTGCGGAGAATTTTCCGTGGCGTCGATGACCAGCCCGATGATTTGCGCGTCAGGCGGAAGGTTGCGAGCCATCTCTCCGAGTTCGGGCATTTCGGCTATGCACGGCGGGCAGAACGTCCCCCAAATGTTCACGACGGTAATTTTTTTCGACGCAAAAATTTCGTTCGTGACGGTTTCACCCGTGATCGTCTTGGCAGAAAAATTCGGGACGGTCTTGGCCACGGGCGAGGCCTGCGCACTTTGCGGAGAATTATCATCGGCCGCCGAATCGTCAGAGCAACCGCTGACCATCAGAATCATCAGCAGGAGCAAAAAAATTTTCTTAGTCAAGATAATCATCTCCTTTAATGACATTCTATCATTCGGCTCTAAGTGACGCAAGCAGGGGAATTGCCGCGCGGGAAGAATAAGTGATTAAACTTTCCCAAAAATTTTCGAGGTGTTTATGAAGATTGTAGTTTCCGGCTATTACGGCTCGAAGAACGGCGGCGACGAGGCAATGCTGGCGGCCATGCTCGAAGTTTTGCGCGAAGAAATTTCCGACTTGCAAGTGACTGTCATCTCGCTCAATCCCGAATATACCAGACGACGCCACAACGTCGAGGCTGTGCCCATGGCGGATATTTTTTCCATCATAAAAAAAATTCGTGCGGCGGACTTGCTGATCTCCGGCGGCGGCTCACTTTTGCAAAACGTGACGAGCGGCCGCAGTCTTTACTATTACTTGACGATAATTTTTTTTGCGCTTGCCCTCGGTCGAAAAGTCATGCTCTACGCTCAAGGTATCGGCCCGATTCGCGGCTTCCTCGCTCACAAGCTCATGAACTTGATCATCAATCGCGTCGACCTGATCACCGTGCGCGACCGCGGCTCTCTGGAAGAATTGGAGCGGCTCAAAATCACTCGCCCGAAAATTTTTTGCACGGCCGATCCCGTCTTGGCCATCAAGCCCGCGCCGTCTGAAATCGGCGAAGAAATTTTGGCGCACCACGATTTAAAAAAATCCGACGGAAAATTTATCGGCGTGGCTGTCCGTCACTGGCTCGGCTGGGGAAAATTTCAAGTGGAGCTGGCCGCAGCCCTAGACAAAATCATCGACGCGACCGACGCAAAAATTATTTTTATCCCGATGAAATTTCCCGAAGACATCCGCTCCGCCGCGCAGACCGCCGAACTCATGAAAAAAAAATGCGTCGTCTTTGAAGAAGAATTCACCACGCAAGAAATTTTAAGTCTCGTCGGTTGCATGGACTTGCTTATCGGCGTGAGGTTGCACGCGCTGATTTTTGCCGGCGTAACGGGCGTGCCCATGCTCGGAATTTCTTACGACCCGAAAATCGAACGCTTCCTGGATTCAATCGGCGACAAACCTCTGGGCTCCATGGCCTCCGTCACCGCCGACGAAATTTTTGACGCGACGTTGAAAAAATTATCGCAGCACCAAAATCTCCCCGACGACAGACTTTTAAAAAAGTTGAGCGCGCTCGCCCGACAAAACGCAAAGCTGGCCGTTGCCCTCGCCGAAGAAAAAAAATAAATTCCGTCCGCCGCGGCGGAAATTTTTTTGTCCTCACAGCCGACGGACAAGATTGAATAAAAAATTCTGAAAACTAAATTGACATTATGAATTTTCGTGCTAGTATAAACATAGGATATTGAGCAACGCAAAATTCATCTTGCAAAGGAGAGTTTTTATATGACGCTTTTGGAGAAAACGAGGAAGATTAATAAGCTGCTCCAGCGTTCCGAAAATGTGGAGTACAATTCAATTTCGCGCGTGCTGAGCAACGTCCTCAACGCAAACATCTACATCGTCGCCAAAAAGGGTGAGCTTTGCGGCTACTCGACTCTCGACGACGACGAAAATTTCACCGCGAAAAAATTCCCCGACGCCTACGTCAAATGGCTCAATCGTTTCGACGAGACGCAAGTTGTGAGCAAAAAAAAGGATTCGCCCGTTGACGGAGAAAATTTTGCTCTCGTTCCGATTTACGGCACGGGTCGCAGAATCGCCACGCTCATTGTCGCCCGCCACGACGAAAATTTTTCCGACGACGATTTGCTCCTGGCCGAATACGGCGCGACCGTCGCGGGAATGGAAATGTTGCGCGACCACTCGGAAAAAGTTGAGATCGAAGCTCGCAAGAAAGCCACCGTTCAAATCGCGCTGGCCACGTTGAGTTATTCTGAGGCCGAAGCCGCCGTCAACATCTTATCCGAACTTCACGGCGATGAAGGTCTGCTCGTCGCCAGCAAAATCGCTGACCGCGTCGGCATCACTCGCTCCGTCATCGTCAACGCCCTGCGCAAGTTTGAATCCGCTGGCGTCATCTCGTCAAAATCTTTGGGCATGAAGGGCACCTACATCAAAATCAATAACGAATACCTCATGGAAGAAGTTCAAAAGCTCCGCCGCTGATTCGTGACGAAAAAATTTTTTATCCCCGCAAAATTTACGGGGAAATTTTTTTTGCTATAATGACAAAAAATTTTTTGGGAGATGATTTTATGTCGACACCTATCGGCGTCATAAAAAAATTTGTCAACGCGCTGACGACGACAAAAAAACGCGGCACGGCAGCTGTCGACGTCGCGCTCAAAGCTGTGGGCGCAGAAAGTTACGCCGCTCTCAAATCTGAAATCGCCACGGCCAAAAGCGACGCTTCCTATCAAGACAAAGATTTTTTGCTTCAAAAGTGCGGCATCAACATCGACAACGAAGACACGGGCGCAATCACCGGCTCGGACGCGGGCGGCTCGACGGTTAAGTCGTCCAAATATGTTGTGCCCGAAAACACGACCGTCTACTCTTCCTCAGGTTCAATCACGACAGTCACGACGATCACCGAGCTCACCAGAGAGCAATATAATTCTTTCGTCTCCGACGGTTTGTCCGTCAACGTGACTTACAAAGAAGTTTCAAACAAAGTCGCGGGAAAAAATTTCAACAAAGACAGCGCAACTTATCTGACTAAACAAAGATTCGTGACCTCTGCCCTGTACACCTGGTGGATTCCTCAATCGCTCGCGCTCATCAACCAATCGCTCGGAATAAATTTCACCGACGGCCGTGCCAAGCTCAACACTCTCGAAATTGTTTTTGACAACGAGGGAACAGACGAGCCGGCCGTTGAAGTTGATTTGGAATACAAAAAAGGTTACGCCTCCAAGGCCACGCTCACCATCAATTCTGATCTCCTCTACAAGATGACCGCGAAAAATTTTGACGGCACGCTCCCCAAAGAAAGCTGCGTCGATTCCGACATCTACGACAACGAAGTCAACTATACAAATTATCTCGACCGATTGATTTTGACGGCTCTGACGGAAGTTGCTTTGGCCGCAAACATTCCTTACGTCGACGAGCTGCCCGACGCCATAAGCGGAGGACTTTGCGTGCTCACGGGCGGCTATGATGACGCTTCGACCTATCCAATTTCTTTTTCCGAAATAAACGACACGACACCCCTCAGCGGCTACACTCAGCTGCGTTATCTGGCGAAAAATTATGCGGACGGTATCCCCGACGGCGTGACTTACAATGCGGACAAAACTGCTCTGATTGTCTCGGAAGAATTTGAAGGCAAAGACGTCCTCAATCTGGCGAACTTCGCAGGCACCGTCAAAAACGTCAACGCGAAGGCTGCCATAGTCGGCGTGAAACTCATCGCAAATTCCTTGAACAATTCAATCCTCGGCGGCGCGGGCGACGATATTTTTATATTCACGGCGGGCAACGACACAATCAACGATTACGCGGCGGGCGATAAAATTTCTTTCGCGGCTGAAATCACCAACGTCTCGCTCAAAGGCTCGGACGTCATCTTCACCGTCGGCGAAAATACTTTGACCGTCAAGAACGGCGTGGAAAAAAATTTGACGATTATAAATTCCAAAGGCAAAACGTATGACACGGTCGTCAGCGACATAAAAACTTTGACAATCACGAACAAAACTTCTTCGCCCGCAACGCTGGCCTCCGATATCAGAATTGCCGACGCAACCAAACGCACGAAGGACATCACAATCGTCGGGAACAAACTTTCCAACACGATTATCGGCGGGAGCAAAGTCGACAAAATTTACGGCGAGGCCGGCAACGATTCGATCCTCGGCGGCAAAGGCAATGATATCCTCTTCGGCGGCAGCGGCCTGGACATTCTCGACGGCGGAATCGGAAACGACAAATTGAACGGCGGAAGCGGCAACGATAAAATTTTCGGCGGCAAAGGAAACGACACACTCTTTGGCGGCGCGGGCAACGATTCTCTTTGGGGCGACGCGGGCGCGGACATTTTCATTTATTCGAGCGGCGACGGAAAAGATATCATCTTCGGCTTCGACGACAAAGACACGCTCACCCTCGACTGCTTCAACTTCACCGCGACGTACAAAAATGATGCGCTCACTTTGACTTTCGATGACGGCTCCGTCACGCTCAAAGAATTCACCTCGAAAACTTTCCACGTCAACGACGACGCTTACACCCTCAGCGATTCCAAGTTCGTCAAAAAATAATTTGCTCGTGCAAAAAAAAATCGCCTCTCCAAAATTTCGGAGGGGCGATAATTTTTTTTTACGCCGAAAAATTATTTGCCTTTGATGTCGGAAGCACAATGCGGGCACTTGGTCGCGTCGTCAGCCACAACTTCACGGCAGAACGGACACTTGCGCGGGTCGGGCGGCGGCGGCGGCGGTGCAGGCATAAATCGATTGACTTGCTTAATCAAAATGAAAATGGCAGTCGCGACGATGATGAAGTCCAAGCACGTGTTGAGGAACGCGCCGTACGCGATGATCGGTGCGCCCGCTTCTTTGGCCGCGGCGAAAGATTCGTATTCAACGCCGGAAAGATTGATGTAGAAATTTGAAAAGTCCACTTTGCCGAGCAAAAGACCCAGCGGCGGCATGAGGATATCAGCCGTGAACGAGGAAACGATTTTGCCGAAAGCCGCGCCGATGACCACGCCGACGGCTAAATCTAAAACGTTTCCACGGAGAATAAATTTTTTCCATTCGTCAAACAAAATTTTTCACTCCTTAACGTTATAATATTTTAAGAGAGCTTGCGTGCCCAGGTCGCCGTCGCCGGAAGATTCGAGCTTACGAACTTGCTGAAGAACCTTTTCCAAAATCGGGAGCTGTGCGCCGTAAATCGCAGCGGTTTGAGTTCCGATTGCCAAATCTTTTGCAAAATGTTTGAGCATGAAGCCGGGGTTGAAATCGCCGTCGAGACCTTTGCGAGCGACGCCCGTCATCTGGAAACTTCCCGCCGCGCCCGTGGCGATGGCCGAGTAAACTTTTTCCACGTCGAGCCCGGAGGCTTTTGCGTAGGCGAACGCTTCACAAACACCGGCAAGCGTCCCGGCGATTGCGATTTGGTTGCAAGCTTTAGTTTTTTGTCCGGCACCGGCCGCGCCTTCGTAGACGATATTTTTTCCCATGGCCGCGAAGACGGGTTGCATTGCGTGAAAATCTTTTTCTTCGCCGCCGACCAAAATTGTGAGCGTGGCGTTTTTCGCTCCGATGTCGCCGCCCGTGACAGGTGCGTCCAGTGCGTGAAGATTTTTTTTCTGAGCCGCCGCAAAAATTTTTTCGGCAAGAATCGGCGAGGAAGTCGTCATGTCGACGAGATAGGCTCCGTTTTTTGCCGAATCGATGATTCCGCCCGCGCCCAAATAAATTTCTTCCACGTCTTTAGGGTAGCCCACGATTGTAATCACGACGTCTTGACCTTGAGCACACTCGCCGACGGTCGAACACCAACGAGCCCCGCGGTCGATCAAACTTTGAGCTTTGGACTTCGTGCGATTGTAAACGCTAAGTTCGAAGCCCGCGTCCATCAAATGACCAGCCATTGCCGCGCCCATGATGCCCGTGCCGATAAAACCGATTTTTTTCAAGGCAGTCATCTGCCAATCACCTTCTTTCACGCCGGGAAGTATATCACGTTTTTTTCAGCTTTTCAATAGGATTATTGACAGGAAAAGAATCAACTTGTAAAATTGGCGGCAAACGGAGGCGGTTGGCTTTATGAAATATAAACGTGTAGTTCTGAAGTTGAGCGGCGAAGCTTTGGCCGGAGAAAAAAGTTTCGGAATCTATCCTCCCGTGGTCGAAAGCATTGCCAGGCAAATCAAAAAAGTTCACAAGGCAGGGCTCGAAGTTGCAATCGTCGTTGGCGGCGGAAATATCTGGCGCGGCTTGAGCGGTGCGGCAAAAGGCATGGACAGAGCTTCGGCCGATTACATGGGAATGCTCGCCACCGTCATGAACGCGCTGGCTTTGCAGGACGCACTCGAACAGCTCAAAGTTTTTACCCGCGTTCAAACGGCAATCAAGATGAGCGAAGTCGCCGAGCCTTACATCAGACGCCGCGCAGTTCGTCACCTGGAAAAAGGTCGCGTGGTCATCTTCGGCGCGGGCACCGGCAATCCTTACTTTTCCACGGACACCACAGCGGCCTTGAGAGCTGCGGAAGTCGAAGCGGACGTTATCCTCATGGCCAAACGCGGAGCCGACGGAATTTATGACAACGACCCGAACCGTTTCCCCGACGCAAAAAAATTTGACTCGATAAGTTACATTGACATTTTGAATCTCGGCTTGCACGTCATGGACACCACGGCCACTGGTCTTTGCATGGACAATCATATCCCGCTCGTCGTGTTCAATATCGACGACCACGAAAATATTTATCGCGCCGCAATCGGCGAAACCATCGGCACAACTGTCGGCTAAGGAGGAGAATTTCAAATGACTAAAGACGTTATCAAATCGGCCGAAGACAAGCTCGGCAAAACTTTGGACGGCTTGAAAAAAGATTACGGCACACTCCGCGCGGGACGCGCCGCACCCAGTCTGCTCGATAAAGTCATGGTCGATTATTACGGCACGGCCACGCCCGTCAACCAAATTGCAAACGTCACCGTTCCCGAACCGCGCATGATTATAATCAAACCCTATGACAAAACCTCGCTCAAAGATATCGAACGCGCCATCCAAAAATCTGACCTCGGACTCACGCCCAACAACGACGGCACGACAATCCGCTTGACAATTCCTCAACCGACGCAGGAACGCCGCAAAGAACTCGTCAAAGTCGTGAGCAAGAAAGCCGAAGAAGCCAAGGTCGCCATGCGCAATATCCGCCGCGACGCAAACGATTCAATCAAAAAGTTGGAGAAGGGCAAGCAGATAACCGAGGACGACCGCAAAGACGCTCAAGAAGAAATGCAAAAGCTCCTCGACAAATATATCAAGCTCATCGACGGCGCACGCACAACTAAAGAAAAAGAAGTCATGGAAGTTTAAAATGTGGACAATCGACGGCGGCTTGCTCGCGCGGGTCGACAAAAACAAATTGCCGCGGCACGTGGCGATTATAATGGACGGCAACGGACGCTGGGCAAATCGTCGCGGGCTGATTCGGAGCGCGGGACACACCGCTGGCGTCAAGACCCTGAAAAAAATTTTGAAGACGGCAGTCAACCTCAAGCTGGAGGCTTTGACTGTCTATGCCTTTTCTACGGAAAATTGGAAGCGGCCGCCCGCCGAAGTGGATTTCCTCATGCACCTCTTCTCGAATTATCTTGAGCGCGAAAAACTTGAAATGCACCAAAACAACGTCCGCATAAAATTTCTCGGGCGCGCGGAAGATTTCGCTCCCTCTTTGCAAAAGTTGATGCATGATTCCGTCGAGCTGATGAAAAATAATACGGGCGTCAAATTCAACGTCGCGGCCGATTACGGCGGGCAAGACGAAATTATTCGTGCGGCTCAAAAGTTGGCGCGGCGCGTGGAGAGCGGCGAACTTTCCCCCGAAAATATTTCCGCGAAAATTTTTGAAGACGAACTGGACACGGCAGGTCAGCCGCCCGTAGATTTGTTGATCAGGACGAGCGGCGATTTGCGCGTCAGCAATTTTTTATTGTGGCAGGCAGCCTACGCCGAATTTTGGTTCACCGACACGCCCTGGCCGGAGTTCACGCCCGAAGAATTCGTCGACGCCCTTGTCGACTTCGGCAAAAGAACTCGTCGCTTCGGCGCACTAAAAAATTAAGGAGAGATTTTTTTATGGCAAACATTCCCGCAGTTTCAGTTATCATCCCGATGTACAACGCCGAAAAATTTATCCGCGAGTGCTTGAAAAGCGTTTTGGAGCAGACATTCCAAGATTATGAAGTTGTCGTCGTCAACGACTGCTCCACCGATTTAAGCAGACAAGTCGTTGCAAGCTATGTTAAAAAATTCGGCGACCGCTTGAGAATTTTTGACAACGAAAAAAACTTGGGGCCCGGCGGCACGCGCAACAAAGGCTTGCAGGTTTCCCGCGGCGAATATGTTTTTTTCCTCGACGCCGACGATTTGATTGCAAAAGACGCGCTGGAAAAAATGTATGACGCCGCGAAAAAATATGACGCCGATGTCCTCAACCTGACGAGCTGCCAAATCATGAGCAACGACGGTAAAGAAGTAACTCTTCAGCCTGCAAGAAAAATTGCGGCCAATGAACCGTTGATTGACGTCGACAAAGATTGGCGCATGATAAATTTGATTCGCAATAATTTCCGTTGGGCACCCTGGAGAAAATTTACGCGGCGAAATTTTTTGGTTGAAAACGAATTGTTCTTCCCCGAAAAAATCCGTCGCGCCGAAGACGTCGTGTGGACGCACGCCGTGTGGTTCTTCGCCGAAAAAATTGTGCACATCCCGCTGGCGATTTATTTTCATCGCGAGGGTCTGCCCGGCGAACACACAGACAAATCCTTGGCTGAGCGGATAAATTTTCGGGTGGGCACAATCGTTCACGCTGTGGAGTGGCTCAACAAGTTCATGGACAGATCTTCTTTCTTCGAGGCAAATCCGCAATACCGTTACCCGATGACAAAACACATCGCGGAAAGATTTTTTACAATAATCCTCAAGCTCACGCGAAAAGTTTCTTCGGCCAAGCTTTACGACTTGCTCAAAGAAGAATTTGAAAAAAATTCCGCCGCGTACAATCCCGCAGACGTGTTGCCCGTCCTGTTCACGCTCATAGTCGAGTACCAAAAAATTATGCTGAAAAATATTACAGACAACGACCAGCGTAAGCTCGAAAAACTTTTGATTTCAACGAAAAGATTAAAGAAGGGGAAAACTGAATGACGCACGCCGTCTCCGTCGTCATTCCCGTCTTCAACGCGGAAAAATATTTTGTCGAATGCTTCGACAGCCTGTTGAATCAGACGTTCCAAGATTATGAAGTTGTCGTCGTCAACGATTGCTCCACCGATTCGAGCCGACAGATCGCCGAAAGTTACGTTGAAAAATTCGGCGAGCGCTTGAGAATTTTTGACAACGAACAAAACTTGGGGCCCGGCGGCACGCGCAACAAAGGCTTGCAGGTTTCCCGCGGCGAATATGTTTTTTTCCTCGACGCCGATGATTTGATTTTGCCCGACGGTTTGGAAAATCTTTTCAGGCTCGCGAAAACTTTTGACGCAGACGTCCTCAACCTCACGGGTTGCTACATCATGAGCAACGACGGACAAGAAACGATTCTTCAACCTGCGAGAAAAATTGCGGTCGAGGAGCCGTTGATTGATGTCGACAAAGATTGGCGCATGATAAATTTGATTCGCAACAATTTCCGTTGGGCACCCTGGAGAAAATTTACGCGGCGAAATTTTTTGATTGATAACGAATTGTTCTTCCCCGAAAAAATCCGTCGCGCCGAAGATGTCATGTGGACGCACGCCGTGTGGTTCTTCGCAAAAAAAATTGTGCACGTCCCGCTGGCGATTTATTTTCATCGCAAGGCTCTTCCCGGCGAACGCGGAGACAGATCTTTGTATTCTGAGGTAAAATTTCGGACGGTTACAATCGTTCACGCCGTGGAGTGGCTCAATAAAATTATAAACAGATCTCCTTTCTTTGAAGCGAATCCTCAATACCGTTACCCGATGATAAAACATATCGCGGAAAGATTTTTCATGATAATTCTCAGGCTTGTGCCGGCAATTTCTTCGGCCGAGCTTTACGACTTGCTCAGAGAAGAATTTGAAAAAAATTCCGCCGCATACAATCCCGCGGACGTGTTGCCCGTCCTTTGCACGCTCATGGTCGAGTATCAAAAACGTATGCTGAAAAATGTTACAGACGACGACCGGCGCAAACTCAAAAAAATTTTGAAGCAGGAGAAAAAATCATGAACGCTCCCGCAGTTTCCGTGATCATTCCCGTCTTCAATGCGGAAAAATATTTCGCCGAATGCCTCGACAGCCTGTTGAATCAGACGTTCCAAGATTTTGAAGTTGTCGTCGTCGTCGTCGATGATTGCTCCACCGATTCGAGCGTTGAAATCGCCGAAAGTTTTTTGGAAAAGTTCGGCGGGCGATTGAAAATTTTTGACAACGAAAAAAATTCGGGGCCTTCCGTCTCGCGCAACAAAGGCTTGAACGTTGCCCGCGGCGAATATATTTTTTTCCTCGACGCGGACGATTTGATTTTGCCCGACGGTTTGGAAAATCTTTTCAATCTCGCGAAAACTTTTGACGTGGACGTCGTGAGTTGCACGGGTCATTACGACTTAAGCGACGACGGCTCGGAAAAAATCTTAAGGCGGCTGAAAAGACCCACGGCGACGGACGAAAATATTTTCGAAAATAATTTTGAGTGGCGCGTGGAAGGTTTGCTCGTCGACAATTTTTATTGGGCTCCCTGGCGCAGACTTTCGCGGCGAGATTTTCTGCTCAGGAACGGATTGTTTTTTCAAGAAGGCCTCGACAATTACGAAGATCTACTTTGGACGTTTGAAATCTTGCTTTGCGCGGAAAAAATTTTGCACACGCCGCTGATTGCTTACGTCTATCGAAAATCCGCCGGCTCTTTGGGCAGGCAAGAACGCACGCCGCTGCAAGACATAAATCTTTTCATCAACTTCATCTTCCAAGGAATCGGCCGGCTCGACGCGCTCATGAATAAAATTCCTTTCTTCGAGAAAAATCCAAATTACCGCTTCGAGATTTTGATGCACTTCGCGAAAAGATATTTCGATTTGATTTACAAGGTCGACCCCGACGTCCCGCAAGACGAACTTTATCATTCGATCAAAGAAGAATTCGGAAAAAATTTCGGCGAGTATGACGTCCTGTTTTCCGTGCTGTGCGCCCTTTTAAACGAGTATCAAAAAGATCTCAAGAACGCCGAGGTGCGCATTAAAAAGCTCGAAAAAAATTTGAAGCAGAGGGAAAAATCATGAACGCCCCCGCAGTCTCCGTCGTCGTTTCCGTCTTCAACGCGGAAAAATTTTTTGCCGAATGCCTCGACAGCCTTTTGAATCAGACGCTGAAAAATTTTGAAGTTGTCGTCGTCGATGATTGCTCCACCGATTCAAGCGTTGAAATCGCCGAGAGTTATCTCGAAAAGTTCGGCGGGCGACTGAAAATTTTCCGCACGAAAAAAAATTCGGGCAACGGGGCTCTCCCGCGCAACAAAGGCTTGAAACTTTCCCGCGGCGAATATATTTTTTTTATGGACAACGACGACCTGCTCTTGCCCGACGCGCTCGAAAAACTTTATGACGCAGCAAAAAATTTTTCAGCCGATGTCGTTTATCTCGAAAGGCATTTTGAAGCCGGCGGCGACCAAATTTACGTCGCGGGCGAAAATTTTTTTGAGACGGAAAATCTCGCCGAAAGAATCCGCGCGTTGACGGAAGGACAAATTTTTCTCACGCCGTGGAGCAAATTTGTCCGACGCGACTTTCTCCTTGAGCACGAAATTTTTTTCCCGCCCGTCACCATTTCCGACGACGACATTTGGACTTGTGCGCTGATTTTTTTTGCCGAAAAATTTTTGCGCTTCCCCAAGCCCGTTTACGTTTGGCGGCTGACAGAAAATTCTTTCTTGCACAAAAAAAGAACGCCGCAAGAGACGCTGAGCTTCTGGCTCAACCCGATTGTCTTTGGAATAAAAACTCTCGACGAGTTCATGAGCCGCAAAGATTTTTTCAAACGGAACGAGCAATATCGTTGCGCCGTGCTGGAATTTTTTGTTCACTCGAAAGCCGCGCAAGTTTTTGAGAGCAGTTTAAATTTGTCGCTGACGGAAATTTTTTCGGCGGTGGAAAATATTTTCGGCGAAAAGCTCGGCGAGCACGACGTTTTGATTTCGTGGCTGCTCACCGATTTGATAATCCAACAGAAAAATTTCGCTCAATCAAACAAGTGAGGAAGTGACGCCTTGGTTTTAAGAATTATCACGGGGATTATCGGGATTGCCATTGCCGCGTTCGTGATTCAAGATGGCGGCGCACCGTTCGCGGTTTTCGCGATGATTTTGTCGCTCATTGCCTGGCACGAATTTTCTTCGGCGTTTCGGCGCGCGGGAATCATCACGACTTACATTTTCGGCGCGCTGACTTTGATTTTACTTTTGTGTTGCGCGTGGCTGGGCAACGTCGAAGAACTTTTGGCGGTCTTGACGGTCAGTATGATGTTGATTTTTTTGTTGACGGTGATTTTGCGCGGGAGCACGCGCCCGACCGACGCTTGCGTTTCCGTGGCGGGGATAATGTACATTGGGTTGCCGTTCGCCCATTTAATTTTTTTGCGCTTTTTGGCGGACGAACCTCAGCCGGGCGAAGCAGTCACGACCGTAAAAGAGATCGCCACGAACAACGCCACGATTCTCGACAAGGCGGACTTGAGCAAATTTTTGGACTTCCTGCCGTCGTTCGATTTGAGTTTGAACTTGAACGTCGACGCGGGTTGCGCACTGATTTGGGTGCTCTTCGCCTGTACGTGGGCGAGTGATACTTTTGCGTATTTCGTCGGCTCGGCTGTCGGCTCTCACAAACTTGCTTCGTCGATCAGCCCGGGCAAAACCGTCGAAGGTTTTCTCGGCTCGATTGTCGGCACGATTTTGACGGCGGTTGTCGTCGGCACAATTCTTTTCGGTCTGCCGCTGATTAAAATGATCGTCGCGGGATTTTTGTTGGCGATTGCGGCGACGCTCGGCGATTTGGTCGAGTCTGTGCTCAAACGTTTTGCCGGCGTGAAAGATTCGGGATTCTTCATGCCCGGTCACGGCGGCGTCCTCGACCGCTTCGACAGTTTATTTTTCACCGCGCCCGTCTTCTATTACTTCACAATTTTGGCAGGGATAGCGTGATGAAAAAAATTGCTGTGCTCGGCTCGACGGGTTCAATCGGCACGCAAGCCCTCGACGTCGTGAGAAATTTGCCCGAAGAATTTTCCGTGGAAGTTTTGGCGGCCAATTCCAACGTCGAACTTTTCGCGCGGCAAGTCGAAGAATTCCGTCCGAAGCTGGCGGTTTTGGCGGACGAGGCTGCTTACAAAAAATTTTCCGAGAAAAAATTTTCGGGCGTTGAGGTCGCGGGCGGACGAAAAGCTTTCGTCGACGCGGCGGCCTTTGATGATGTTGAAATTGTTTTGACTGCCATGAGCGGCTTCGCGGGTTTGGAGCCGACGATTAAAGCCATCAACGCCGGAAAAAATATCGCGCTGGCAAACAAGGAAACTCTCGTCGTGGCGGGCGAATTGGTCACCAAACTTGCCGAGGCTCGCGGCGTGAAAATTTTGCCCGTCGACAGCGAACACGGAGCTTTCTTCCAATGTTTGCAGGGCGAAGATTTTAAATCGATTGAAAAACTTTTGCTCACTGCTTCGGGCGGCCCCTTCCGCGGAAAAAAAATTGACGACCTGCGCGGCGTCACGGTCAAAGAAGTTTTGGCTCACCCGACGTGGAACATGGGCAAAAAAATTACCGTCGACTCCGCCACGCTCGTCAACAAGGGGCTCGAAGTCATCGAGGCGAAATTTCTTTACGACGTCGACTACGATCAAATTCAAGTCGTCGTTCACCCGCAAAGCATCGTTCATTCCATGGTTGAATTTTGTGACGGCTCGATCATCGCGCAACTGGCCGCGCCCGATATGCGTCTGCCGATTCAATACGCGCTGACTTATCCGCGACGAATGCCTTCGCCCGTCAAAAAAATAAATTTTTGGGAGCTGAAGGAGCTGACGTTCGAGAAGCCCGACGAAATTTTTTTGGGCTTGAAGTTCGCGTACGAGGCGGGACGAATCGGAGGAACTTTGCCTTGCACATTCAACGCCGCAAACGAGGTCGCGGTCAATGCCTTCCTGCGCGGGCGAATAAAATTCTTGCAGATTTACGACGTGATCGAAAAAGTTTTGTCGCGCCGAAAAGTTTTGAACAATCCGACGCTCGAAGATTTAATTGCGGAAGATTCGGAGGCGCGACGTTTGGCAGAAAAATTTATCGAGGAGGATTTGATTTGATTCTGACGATAGCGGCTGCGGTTTTCGTTTTTGGATTGTTGGTTCTCGTCCACGAGTTCGGCCACTTCATCACCGCGAAGATGACGGGCATGCGCGTCGACGAATTTGCAATCGGCTTCGGCCCAAAACTCATCAGTCGCAAACGCGGCGAGACCGTCTACTCTTTGCGCGCGATTCCTCTTGGCGGCTTCAACGATATCGCGGGCATGGATCCCGAAAACAACACGGCCGGCGAACGCGGCTTTTGCTCCAAGCCCGTGCTGTCCAGGATGATTGTGATTTTGGCGGGCGCGACGTTCAATTTTATTTTGCCGATAATTTTGTTCTTCCTCATCTACGCGACGCTGGGCGCGGGCAAACCTTCGACCGAACCTGTAATCGGCGGAATAATTCAAAATATGCCGGCCGAAGAAGCGGGACTAAAAGAGGGCGACAAAATTTTGAGCGTCGACGGAAAAGTTGTCACCACGTGGACGGATTTCACCGACAAACTAAAAACCGTCGAGGCCGGACAAAATATTTTGCTCAAGTACGAGCGCGACGAAAAAATTTTTGAAATCACATTGTCGCCCAAATTCAACGAGCAAGAAAAACGCGTGTTGCTCGGCGTGCAAAACTCAATCGTCTACGAAGAAAAAAAATTGGCCGAAGCTTTCGAGCTGGCCGTCGACCACACGAAAGAAATTACAATCTTCATGCTCGATTCAATCGTGCAACTTTTCGAGAAGCCGGAGCAAACAGAAAATCTCGCCGGGCCGATAGGAATTGTTCAAATGTCCGGGCAAGTCGCCGAACGCGGATTCATTCCTCTGCTAAACTTCGCCGCGCTGCTGAGCATAAACTTGGGCATAATAAATTTGTTGCCCGTGCCCGTGCTTGACGGCGGCCACTTCGTAAATCTTTTCATCGAGGCAGTCAGAGGCAAACCTCTCGGCGCAAAAGCTGTGGCTTACACCCAACGCGTCGGAATCGCCCTGTTGCTCATGCTTATGCTCTTCGCCACGAAAAACGATCTCGTCCGCGTCTTCACGAAGTAAAAAATTTTTGCGCGAAGAACTTTTCCCGAAAAATTTTCGGGGATTTTTTTTGCAGAAAATTCTGCGCGTGATATAATCTGAAAAATTTTAAGGAGATGATTCGTTGAACTTTGCAAAAAAATTTTTCACGGCGATCTTGGCGGCGGTCGCGTTCGGAATTTTTTTTCCTTCCGCCGAAAGTTCGTCCGTCATGCACCGCCTCGAAGTTTATTCGACGGATTCGGGCGGCACTCTCATCTTTTCCGACAGCCCCGAATATGTCCGCCGCAACGGAATTTTGTACACGGACACGGTGGCCGGCGACGCGCGAATCCTTTTTTATCATTTGAACGACACGAACCTGCGCAAACGTTTCGCGATAATTTTTGAGAACACGACCAACGCCCCGACCGTCATCAACATCACGCGCGGCGGTCTCAGCTTGCCCAACGGAAATTATTTCAGCGTCGGCAAAATCGCCCAGACGATGTACATGGAAAAAAATTTCAGCGACCGAATCGAGCTTGAAGCTTACGAGAGAAAAGTTTATCAGCCCGACTCAAATTATTTTTTGCTCCAGCCCAAACATCTCATTCACGGCGTGTGCGATTTTTTTTCAAACAATCCCGTTAGAATTTTTTTGATGATGTATCCCGAAACCGCCGACCCGCTGAAATTTTTGAACCACGCAGAAATTTTGCCCAAAGATGAATCGCGGCTGCGCGGCACGTTCAAACAGATGAATCGGACGTTGACGCTCAAAAAACCCTACGACGGAAAACGCGACGGCCTCGGCTACGTTTTGATCGGCGACAACATCACCGACCGTTTCAAGCGCGGAATCGACGCAACCGACGGCTCGGAAGTCATCAATTACGGCAACTACGGAATAAATTACACTCTGAACTTCCGCACGAAATTTTTGACGCGCTTTTATCTTTGTCCTCTCGGCGGCCACTATGCCGGTGCGCTGCGCTACAAATATTACGACAAGTCCGGGGTGATTCAGACGCCCGAAGAAAAACTTTACTTCGGAGACAAGACGCCGCCCGAAAATCTCGCCGTGGCTTTGGCGCGTTCGGAAGGAATTGCTTTGCTGACGAATTCAACGGAGCTTTCGGAGCTGGGCGAATATCGCGGGCAAGTCAGCTTCGAGTTTTCTCCGCCGGGCGCGTCGAATTTGCCGGTAAACATCGTGCTAATGCCTCAGAATTAATCGTCTGCAAAAATTTTGAGCCGCCCACGGATGGGCGGCCGCCCGCGCCGAAAACCGGATGTTTTCGCAGCGGGCTCGTCCTTTCTTTTTGCTACTTTTTCTTTGGACGCGCAAAGAAAAAGTAGATCCTAATCGCAAAGAAAATTTAAGAATAGGTGTTCATAAAGGGTAAAAAGTGATATAGTAAGTGTATTATGAGAAA
>CAMNFC010000025.1 GCA_946536925.1 uncultured Selenomonadales bacterium
TTTATTTTACTCGTTAATTTTCCTTAATTCAATAGTGTGAACACACCCTAGTGAAGAAAATTTATAGCTGCCGATCATTTTCGCGTACATAAGAGAATGAGTAAGTTCGTGCGCCAAAGTTTTATCAAGATAAAAAAGCGCGGAAGAACTGTATCCGTCGATGCTTGTCGTGTCGATATTTTTGTAATTGTTCAAGTTAATGTTGAGCGTGACGGAGTCGACTTTCCCGTCGGAATTCTCGTCGTACCAATGATTCCACGCCAGCCAAGATGTCGTAGGATCGTCGACGAATTTCACCGTAATTTTTTTGAACGAGACGTCGGAATCAGTGAAGCTGAAGCCGTAAGATTTTTCGACGAGCTCCAACGCGCCCTTCGCCCACCAAGTGTAAAGCCCTCGCCACATGAATTGTTCTTTTTCGGAAAGAGAATCGAAACTTTTTTCGAGGGTGAAAGTCACGCCGTTTTGAGTGAAGGACTGATTTTTGAAAGTTGTTTTGAGCGAGCCGCTTTCGGGGACGATTGACTCGGAAGTTTTAATAGTCTTGCCACCTGCGTCCGAGCCGGTTATCGCGCCCGTGTCGAGATTGTCCAAAAAAATTCCGCAATACCTTTGCAAAAAATCTTCGGCATTGGCGGATTTTTTTCGGTCGGAAATCATCTGGTCGAAGACGGCCTGCACGCTTTTGAAATTCGAGCAAGCTTTGACCGCCGCGTCGAGAGCCTGCGCGGGTTTTTTTGTCGTCTTGTCCAGCGACTTCATAAATTTTTTGATGACTTCTTGTTGAGTTGCCACAAAATCACCTCCAAAAATTTTTTTTATTATATCAGCGGCCGAATCGAAAAGCAAATTTGCACGGGCGAAACTTTCTGATATAATGGCAAAAAATTTTTGAGGAGGAGCGCGACGGGTGAAGTTCTTGAAAAGATTTTTCGACGGCGTGCAACGCGACGCAAGATTATTTTTTTTCGTGCTGGTTTTGTTGGAAATTTATCGCGGGCTGTTCATCTTTTTCATGTCGGATTATTTGAGCGGGGAGACGGGCGGCTCGCAAATTTTTGTGGCTTTGATCGCGGGCTTGCGTTTGAGTTTGAAGACGGCCGGCGCGGTGACTTTGCTCTCGTTCGTCTTCGTGACGATTTTTGGTTTGCGTTCAAGATTGCGACTTTTAATCGGGCTGGCGGCGTCGGGAATTTTTTCTTTGCTGTTCATGTTGCGCTTCCCATATTATCGCGCGTTCCAATCGACGTACGGGCTCGAAGTCGTTCAAGGTTTCCACGACGATATCTTGTCGATAATCGTGACGGCGTTCCAAGAATACGGTTTCGCGTGGAGATTTTTGGTCGCGCTTCTGCTGACGATGATTTGTGTCGCGGTTTTGAGTCGGCTGCTCTTGATAAAAACTTTTCCTCTGCCCGCGCTCGACGGAAAAATTAAAGTCGTGGGATTTTCTTTCGGCTCCCTCGTCGTGATTTTTTTGTTCGGATTGTTCGTGCGTTTCGGCGGAAGTTTTACTTATGCAAGCGGAATCAACTGGGAAAACGCGGGCGTCACCACCGACGACTTTTTGAACGAATGCATCCTCGACGACGGCCAGGCTCTTTATCGCGCGCACGCCATGGCAAAACGAATGGAAGCCGGCGATTCTTTTGGCGTCGACCCCGAAAATATTTTGGCGGCCGCGCAGGTCGTGGCAAACAATCACGAGCTCCAAGAAATGAATCTTGCGCCGTATCTCGAACGAAAAGCTCCCGGCGAAAAAATTCCGCGTCCAAAACATATTTTTATTATCCTCGGCGAAACTTTCATGCAGTGGCCGATGCTCGGCAAGTACGACGAACTTCTTTTGGCCGAAGGAATCAAGTCGCTCATCGCGGAAGAAAAATGTTATTACAGCCGGAACTTCATGCCCAACGGCGACTTCACCTCCACGGCGATTTGCGGGCTCGTCACGGGCTTGCCCGACGTCAACATCAAAGTAAATTATCAGGCGCGAACTTACGAAAAATTTTATATCACGGCGATGGCTCCCCCGTTCAAAGAGCTGGGCTACAACGTCGACTTTTGGTACGGCGGCATGCCCAGTTGGGATTCGATCGCCAAAATGTCTTTGGCTCAGGGCTTCGACAATTTTTACGGCTATCCCGACTTTCACGCGCCAAAACAAACGACGTGGGGCACAAAGGACGAAAATCTTTTCAACGCGCTGCTCGCTCATCTGCCCGAAGAGCCGCCGACCGTTCATCTCATCATGACCACGACGAATCACCCGCCGTACAATCTCGACTTGAAAGCGGAAGGTTATCACGTTGAGGCCGTGCGCGAGGCTCTGAAAAAATTTCCCGACGTGGAGGACGTCGATCAACTTGCCGTCGAGCTTGGGCATTACTGGTACATGGACGAGGTCATAACAAATTTTGTTCGCGCGGCCAGCGAAAAATTTCCCGAAAGCGTCTTCGTCATCACGGGCGATCATGCCGTGCGCTGCGACCCGTCAACTCACCCGACGATCTTTGAACATCAGAGCGTGCCTTTCGTCCTCTACGGCAACGGAATCAAAAAAAATATTTTGCCGCCCGACGCCGTGGGCGACCACATTTCAATCGTCCCGACTTTGATTGAGCTCATCGCTCCGAAAGATTTTGCTTACTACTCAATCGCGCCGAGTCTCTTTAATTCCGACGGCGTGGGCTTCAACAATTCCGCGTTCGTCACGAACAAAGTCGCCGGGCAAATCGAATCCGACGTCATGGAACTTTTGCCGCACGTCGCCTCCAACGAACTAAACGACGTGAACTTGACCGACCAGAGAGCGCACGCCATTGAAATTATCGGCTCGATGCGAACCGTCGCTTGGTGGCTCATCTTGAAAGGTCTTTTCCTCGGCGACAATCCCGAATGAAAAAAATCCCGCGCTTTGCGGGAAATTTTTTTTATCGAATCATTTTTATCAGCATGAAGAGAAAAAATATCACGTGAACGACCGCCGCCGCGATTATCGCACGAATGCCCCAACGTAACCATTTCATAAAATCGTCCTCCTCAATAAAAAACTTTTTGCAGGCAAAGACCGCGGGCAGGTGCTGTGGCCGGGACGAGCCGCCGATCTTTTGCGTCGAAAATTTTTTGGAAGTCGGAGAGAGAAAAATTTTTTCGCCCGACGGCGACGGTCAGCGCGACAATATTTCTGGCCATGTGATACAAAAATCCCGACGCGTGAATTTTTATCGTGAGGAGCTCGGAGCCGAAAAAGTTTTCGCGGAAAATTTCAGCGTCAAAAATTTTTCGGACGGGATTCATGTTGGGCGCGCCGCCTGCCGCTTTGAAGCTGGAAAAATCGTGGGTGCCGACCAAAATTTTCAAAGCGTCGCTCATCAAATTGACGTCGAGCGGGCGGGCGATATGCCAGGCAAAACGATTGACGAGAGGGTTTGAAACTTCGGCCGAAAAAATTCTGTAGAGATAAATTTTGCTCTTGGCACTGTGCAGCGCGGAAAAATTTTTGTCGACCTCTTGAGCTTCACGCACGACGATATCTTCGGGCAGGACGGCGCGGGCAGCAATCGGAATTTTTTCGAGCGGGATTTTTCCGTCGGTGAAAAAATTTACAACTTGACCTTGGGCGTGGACGCCCGAATCCGTTCGACCGGCCGCCGCCAATTCGATTTTGTCGCCGAAAATTTTTTCCAGCCGCTCCTCCAAAATATTTTGCACGGCGCGACGCGGAGGACTCTGCCACTGAAAGCCGCAATAGTTCGTTCCGTCATAAGCGATCGTCAACGCGATATTCCGCCGCCGAAGTTTCATCGTCGATTTATTTTCCTGCCGCATAACTCAAACCTCCGACGAGAGCGCAAAATAAAATCACGAAGCCGGAAGCGATTGCGTCCAAAGTTGTCAGGCGCAACTCTTTCATTTGCGTGCGACCTTCTCCGCCGCGATAACAGCGAGCCTCCATCGCCATTGCCAAATCGTCCGCGCGACGAAAACTCGACAGGAACAGCGGCACCAAAATCGGGACGAACGAGCGCAACCGTTTGATCAATGAGCCGTCGAAGTCGAGCCCGCGGGATTTTTGCGCCTTGATGATTTTTTCTGTCTCCTCCAAAAGCACGGGCACGAATCGGATCGCAATGGTCATCATCATCGCCAATTCGCGGGAGTTCACGCCGATTTTTTTCAGCGGCGATAAAAGTTTTTCCGTGGCGTCGGTCAGCTTCAGCGGCGAAGTTGTGAACGAGAGCAGGCTCGCCAAAAGAATCAAAAGGATCAGTCGCAAAGAAATTTTCGTGCCGTAAATGATTCCCTCCGTCGTGACTTTGAAGACGTAAATTTTCGCGAGGACTTCTCCGTCGTGGCTGACGAAGTGAATCATCAGCGTGAAAAAAATTATCCAGGACAGCGGCTTGACGGATTTCAAAACGATGAGCGGCGGAACCTTCGACAAAAAAATTAATCCCGCGATAAAAATTGTCAACGCCAGATACGCCGCCCGATCTTGCGCCGCGAAAATCAAAATCATCAGCGCGAAGAGTGAAATTATTTTTGTGCGCGGGTCGAGCCGATGAAGAATCGATTGGCCGGGGAAAAATTGTCCGAGCGTGATATCCTGCAGCATTCAGACGTCCTCGCGATACATCACGGGCAATTCTTTTATCCGCAAAAAATTTTTCATCAGCCAGACGGTCAGCAATCTTTCGGCGAAGAAACCGACCACGCGCGAGTAAACGTGCCCCATATCTTCCAAAGTTTTTTCGCCGACGCGGATCTTGTCGCGAACTTCTTCCGTCACGTCGATTAAAAACGAGAACAGCCACGAGCAGTACGCGTCAAAAATTTTTCGGCGGGCAATGAACATCCCGCACGGGAAAAACGCAATCGAATCCAAAATTTTTTCAAAGGCGTCGAGATATTCGGGCTGCTTGAGCAAAATATGTTGGCGGAAAATTTTTTCGACGAGGCGATTTAAATCAGGCTGTCCCGTCCCCAAAAAAATTATTTCGCGCTGAGAAATTTTGGTCACGCCTTCGATCGGGGTGATGATGTCGCAGTCGCGAAAAATTTTTTCAATCTGCGCGGCGTCCAAAATTTTTTTCGCGTCGAAAGTTTTTTGCGTCTCGTCCGCGGTGAAAAATCTGCGGTAATGGCACAGGCCGACGAACTCTTGGCGCGTGTTTTTCCAAATCCAAAAAAGCACGGTGAGCTCGTCGAGAAAAGGATTGAGGCGGCTGATGTTTTCGCCCGAATCGTCGCCGAGGTCGCAGAAAAATTTTTTGGCTCGCGCGCGGCCGGCGTGAATTATCTCGTAAATTTCGGGCAGCGGCGAAAAATTTACTTGCTTGTGCGTCACGACGAAAATTTTAAAATCGTTGCGGGCGAAATTTTTTATGTGGCACCAAAAACCGCCCGAAGCCTCAAAAAATTCGAGAGCCTCGAAATTTTTTTTGTGAGCCGTCAAAAATTTTTCAAGCGGCGAATTTTTCCTCACGAACGCAAAAATATTTTCGGCCAGCGAATCGATTTCAATCAGCGCGTCGAGAAATTCTTCCGTCGAACGTTCGCGGCTCAAGATGACGGCGTCGAAGCGGTGAAATTTATATTCGTCCCTCGAGCGATAAATTTTCCCGTAAACATTTTCCATGATCGGAAAAAGATTTTGAGCGACGCAATCGACGACGACGGTGAAATTTTTTGTCGGCGTGTGAAAATCGGTCGTCGCAAGGTACGCGTCCAAGTCGAGCACGCGGGAAAATTTTTGCGCCTGAAGAAGACTTTCGAGGATAAAAAAATTTTCTTTGGAAAAAGTTGCCATTTAAATTCCTCATTCCCTGTCGTTTCTTGCGGAAAATTTTAGGCGGCAACCTTTGATTCGTCAAGCCGAATTCGCTATAATGGAAAAAAATTTTAATCGGGCGGAGTGATGAGCGTGAGTTACGTTCCGCGAATTCTTTTGTGCGGCGACGAGAAAAATTTTTCGGGCGTCGAGATCGTCGGGAAAATTTCTTTCGTCGGCTCGCCCGAACGCGGCGAAAATTTTTTGTTCCCGAATCCAAAAGATGCGGCGGCGTTCGTGCCAAAAGATCTGAAAATTTTTTTGGACGGCCGAGAAATTTCCGTCGACGCGCTGAAAAAAATTTTGGACGGAGCGGCCGATTACATCGTCTTCGAAAACAAAATGGAGTTCGCCGCCCGCCACAACGATCTTTCCTCGCTGAAAATTTCCGGGCGATTCATCCCGCGCGAAACTCTTTTCCGCCAAGCCCGCCGCAACTTTTATTCCGCCGAAAATTTTTTAATCCTGTCAAAAATTCTGCATGAAAAAAATTTTTCCCGCGTGCTCGACGTCGACGGACTTTTTGACGCGACGGATTTTTTCATGTTCCCCGAAATTTTCCCGCAAATCGAAGGCGTCGTCGAAAAGCCCGCGCCGATTCTCGAAAATTTTTACGCAAAAATTTACGGCTCGCTCGACGAGTGCAAGTTCAAAATTTACGACGCGATCATTTTGGCCGAACGAGAGCCCGAAAATTTTGTCGACGCGCTGATTGAAACGGATTCTTTGTCCGAAAAAATTTTGACGTTCGCAAGGAAAAATTCCGCGCTCGAAAAATTTTTGAACGCCAACGAAAATCTTTTTGAAAAAATTTCCCGCGTCGAGGCCGTCAACGGAAATTGGCTTTGTCTGAAAAAATTCGTCCGCGATGATTTTAAAATTTTTGTCGTCACCCACAAAGACCCGAAACTTTCCGCGCTGCCCGAAGGTTACGAGATAATTCACGCCGGCCGCGCTCAAGCTGAAAAAAATTTTGGCTCTCTCGGCGACGACACCGGAGAAAATATCAGCGAACTAAATCTTTATCTCAACGAAGTCACCGCGCTTTTTTGGATTTGGAAAAATACTTCGCACGCGATTGTCGGGCTGAATCATTACCGCAGATTTTTCACGCTCGACGGAAAAAATTTTCTCTCGGAAACTCAAGCCCGAAAAATTCTTCGCGACTTCGACATCATCGTTGCCGAAAATATTTTGTCGCGGCTGAGCTCCTCTTGTCTGCAAAAAATTTTGAGCGGCGACGAGTTGGAAGATTTCGTCGTGAAAATTCTTGAAAAACATCTGGCTCTCAAGCAGCCCGATTACCTTGACGCCTTCGAGATTGAGGCGAATTCTTTTACCGGCTTCCAATACGAAATTTTCGTCACGCGGAAAAAAATTTTCGACGCGTATTGCGAGTGGCTGTTCTCGTTTCTGCTCGACGTGACGGAAGAAGTTTTTGCGCGGACTAACATCCGACAAATCGACAACCCGCGCAAGTATCGAATCATTTCCTTCGTGACGGAAAGACTTTTGACGGTTTGGCTGAGAAAAAATCGCTTGAAGATAAAAAAATTGCCCGTGATTTTTCGCGCGGGCGTTTGAGGTGAGCAAAATGAAAATTCAAGGCGCGGTCATCATCGAACAGGGCGTGACTTTTGCAATCGTCGTGGTCAATCGGCTGGTGACAAATTACACTTCGCGGGCGATTCGCGTCCGCCAATACCTCACTCAATTTTTCCCGAACATGCCGATAATTTTAATGTCGCAGGATTCCAACGGCACGCCGCATTATTACGGCCGCAAAGACATCGTGAAATTTTTAAATTCGGTGCGGCTCGACCAAATCCCGTGGAAGGAGTATCACATTTATTGACGGAAAAAATTTTGTTGCACATGTGTTGCGGGCCGTGCGCGTGCTGGCCGACGAAAAAGTTGCGCGAAGAAAATTTCGAGCCCGTCGGATTTTTTTTCAACCCGAACATTCACCCGCACACGGAATGGAAGTTGCGGCTAAAAACGGCGCGGGATTTCGCGGCCAAAGTCGGCATGAATTTTTTCGCGGACAATCATTATCGCCTGCGAGAATTTTTGGAAAAAGTTTTGCCCGTCGTCGACGAGGCGGACACGATTCAATTTGGCGACGGCTTCCACAAACGCTGCGGCATTTGCTATTCGTGGCGGCTTTGCGAGGTGGCTCGGTTCGCGGCGGAAAATAATTTTAAAACTTTCACGTCGACGCTTTTTTACTCTCGCCACCAAAACCACGAGCTGATGAAAAAAATCGCCGAGACCTTCGCAAAAAAGTTCGGCGTAAATTTTTTTTATGAAGATTTCCGCGCGGGCTGGCAGGAAGGAATCGACTTGAGCCGAGAGCTGGGACTTTATCGGCAAAATTATTGCGGCTGCATTTTCAGCGAGGAAGAACGTTTCAGCAACGATTTGCGCAAGGCACGGAAAAAATTTTTCACTCGGCAGCGATGACGTTGACGCCCAACTTTTCGGCCTTGTCGAGGAGATCGGCTTTGAGCGCGGCGTCGGTTATGAGCGCGTCGGCTGCGGCCAGCGGAGCAAAACAATAATTCGCTTCCACTTCAATCTTACGGCTCTCGGCGACGATGCAGGAAAATTTGCTCAGCTCAATCATTCGCGCCTTGTGAAGTGCGTCGTTCGTGTCATGCGTCGAGAGAGAATTTTTTGTGATGTGGCAGCCGGCCGTCCCGATGAACGAAATGTCCGGGCGAAAGTGCGAAATGAACTCCAAATTGAGCGCGTCCGAAAAACCGTCGCGTGATTGATTAATCGCCCCGCCCGCAAAAAATAATTCGATGTTGTGATTTCGGGCGAGCATGACCAAAACGTCGATCATGTTCGTCAAAATTCTGAAACGCGCCGTCGATTTTTCCAACATTTGAGCCAGCGCGATGTTTATCGTCGAGATGTCCAGATAAATCAGCTGATTTGGTCGCAGCAGACGAAACGCCGCCGAGGCGATTTTTCTTTTGGCTTCCACGTCCGAAATTCGCCGCTTGTTTGCCTCCGTCATCTGAAGTTTTTGTTCGATTGAAACTGCGCCGCCGTAAGTTCGTTTCAACTTGCCGTCGAGCTCCAGCGCGGATAAATCTTTGCGGATTGAATCTTCCGTGACGGAAAAAATTTCTGCCAGCTCCTTGACCAAAACTTTTCCGTCGCGCGCCAAAAGCTCCAAAATTTTTGCTTGCCGTTCTTCTATGAACATTGAATCACCTTCTGTCGATGTTGTATTTCGAGACGGGCTCCACGGGCGACTTGACGGAATTCATCGGGCAACAAACCTGACAGCCGCGGAAGTCCTCGTGCAAAATCCGATTGCGGGCGGCGGCGTACTCGAACGAATTCAAAATTTTTTCCCAGTCGACAAATTCTTTTCCGTCGGCGTCGTGTTGAATAAAATTTTTAATGTTCAGCGTGGGCTCGAACCAGCCGCAAAAATCCAGCCGCCCGTCGGGATAAAGATCAATTTCATTCCACGGCGCAAAACAAATTTCTCGGTCGGGGCGAAGGTGCAGGCTCGGCGAAATGTCATCGACAAAAGAAAGTTCCTTTTTGCCACAAGCCCGCCGAATCTCGTTGCGTTGATTAAATTCTTTGAGGATTGAGCGACCCTCCGCGAGCTTCAAAATTTTTTCGTACTTTTTATTCAGCTCGTCAATCGGAATGGCTTCGACTTCCTGCTGAAGAGAGGCGGCCTCACCCGACGGCGTCCACAGTCTGAAGTAGATGATAATTTTTTCGGCGAGCACGCGCTCCAATTCCATTAAAGTTTTCATGGCCGGGCGAGAAATTTCGCGGTTGGCAAAAAATTCTCCGTTCATGTCGTTTTCCGTGTAGTCGAAAAAAAATACGATGAAGCCCGCGTGCAACTCCAGCGACAGCTCCACGAAATTCAAAATATCTTCGGCGTTGTCCTTGTTGATGACCATCGACAAATCGGGCGCGAAACAAATTTTGTCTTGAGCCTCCAGCTTGGCCAGATAATTTTTTATGTTGCGAATCATGATCGGGAAAATTTTTTTTGCGGTGGCGGCGTCGTCGGAATCCCAGCAACCTTTGGCGAAAAAATCCGCGTTGGAGGCGTTTATCGAAAAGTGAGCCTTAAAAAGATTTTGCGCGGCGAGGTTCTGAAATTTTTCGTTGAAGGCAATGCCGTTCGATTCGGTCATCAGCGTGATGTGCGGGAAATTTTCGCTCATGAACTTCATATAGTTGAAACTTTCTTTGGCGAAGAAGGCGTCGCCGCCGGTGATGAGCACGACGGAAATTTTATCATAGATCGGCCGGCAAAGTTCGTAATACCAGCTCGGAATCATCGCGTGGGTCGCCTCGTCGCCGAAAGTACAGCGCACGCCGCAATATCGGCACTTGGCGTTGCAGGCGTTGGTGATTCGGATTCGAAGCAGCCCGTCTTTGAGCTCGGTTTTGCATTCGGGGTGTCGCGTCAAAATTTCCAGCAAAACTTTTTCTATCTCCGCGCGATAACGTTTTTCCTTCAAGCCGAAAGTTTCAAAGTGAACCAGCGGATTCATGTCCACGTCGGGATTTTTTTTGAGGTAATCTTCCGTGGAGAAAAACGCCGACGGATTTTTTCCTTCGCGCCAACCGACCAGCAGATAATGATTGGCCGCGTCCAAATATTTTCCGAAGCCGTAAGTTTTGCAATACCACTCGGCGTCGAAGAGCAAAGAATTTTCCACAACTTTTTTTTCGTCTTGAGAAGGTGCCGTCTCGGATTTTTTTTTCGTCCCGAAAAGTTTTTCAAAAAGTTTCATCTTCATCACCCGCGGCGAATATACAAAAGTTTTATTGCAATGTCAATTTTCGGAAATTATAATGGCGTCACGAATGGAGGAATTTTTTTGGACGACAAGATTAGAAATTTTTCAATCATCGCGCACATCGACCACGGCAAATCCACGCTGGCCGACCGCTTGATCGAGATGACCGGCACGGTTGAGAAGCGCGAGATGAGCGAACAATTTTTGGACAACATGGAGCTCGAACGTGAACGCGGCATAACAATCAAAGCGCAGACCGTCCGCCTCAAGTACAAAGATTATCAGCTGAATTTGATTGACACGCCCGGCCACGTCGACTTCACCTACGAGGTTTCCAGGAGTTTGGCGGCCTGCGAAGGTGCGTTGCTCGTGGTGGACGCGACCCAAGGCGTCGAGGCTCAAACTCTCTCGAACGTCTACCTTGCGCTTGAACACGACCTGGAAATTATCCCCGTCATAAACAAAATCGATTTGCCGGGCGCGGAGGTTGAACGTGTCCGCGAGGAAATCGAAGAGGCTATCGGTCTGGACGCTTCGGACGCCGTGAAATGTTCAGCCAAAACCGGTGAAGGCGTCGAAGAAATTTTGGAGGCCATCGTCGAGAGAATTCCGCCGCCCGAAGGTGACAGCTCCGAACCTCTGCAAGCTTTGATTTTCGATTCGTATTTCGACTCGTACAAAGGCGCGGTTGCTCACGTCAGAATTTTTGGCGGAAAAGTTCGCAAGGGCGACAGGCTCAAACTCCTTGCGACGGGCAAAGAATTCGAGGCCACCGAGATTGGAATTTTCGCGCCGAACATGCAGGAGCTCGAAGAACTCTCCGCGGGTGAAGTCGGTTACATTTGCGGCAGCTTGAAGGACGTGCGCTTCGTCCGCGTCGGCGACACCGTCACCACTTCCAAAAATCCTGCAAAACCTTTGGCGGGCTATCGGGCTCCCGTGCCCATGGTTTTTTGCGGACTTTATCCGACCGACAGCGTCGACTACGACAACTTGAAAGACGCGCTGGAAAAACTTCAGCTAAACGACGCCGCGCTGGTTTATGAACCGGAAACTTCCGCCGCGCTCGGTTTCGGATTTCGTTGCGGATTTTTAGGCCTGCTTCACATGGACGTTATCCAGGAACGTTTGGAGCGCGAATACAAATTGAAAATCGTCACGACCGCCCCGTCCGTCGTCTACAAAGTTCACAAGACCAACGGAGAAATTTTTTCCGTCGACAACCCCGCCGCGCTTCCTCCCGCGACCGAAATTAATTTTATCGAAGAGCCCATGGTCAAGGCAACCGTTATCGTTCCGAGCGATTATATCGGCGCGGTCATGGAACTCTGTCGCGACAAACGCGGAACTTACAAGAGCATGGATTACATCGACAAGACCCGCGTGATGATCGTTTATGAGATGCCGCTCAACGAAATTATCTACGACTTTTTTGACAAGCTCAAATCGATGACACGCGGCTACGCAAGTTTGGACTACGAACTTTCCGAATACAAGCAATCTGACCTGGCCAAGCTCGATATCCTTTTGAACGGCGACATAATCGACGCGCTCAGCTCCATCGTCCACAAAACCCGCGCCGCAAAAATCGGACGGATCCTCGCGCTCAAACTCAAACGAATTATCCCCGAACAACTTTTCGATATCCCCGTGCAAGCTGCAATCGGCGGAAGGATCATCGCCCGCGAAACCGTCAAAGCTCGCCGCAAAGATGTTTTGGCCAAATGTTACGGCGGCGACGTCTCCCGCAAACGAAAACTTCTCGAAAAGCAAAAGGCCGGCAAAAAACGCATGAAGGCTGTCGGCTCCGTCGAACTTCCGCAAGAGGCGTTCATGGCCGTGCTCACCGTCGGCGACGAAGATTAAATTTTATTTTCCGCTCCCGCCAAAAAAATTTTTCACGCTCGTCACGGAATTTTTGTCGGCGTGCTCAAGATAATATTTTTCGTCTTCGGGCAAGTTGTCATAATCGAAATACCACGGCAGATGATAGGCTCGCAAGTCTCCCGTCGTGCACAAAGAAAATCTCAAGTTGTAGTGGCGGACGTTCGAGTAGAGCGCAAAAGTCGTGTCGACTTGAATGAAGTGAAGATTTTCTCCGACGCGCGAGCCGTGATAAAAATTTGATTCAATTTTTTTGTAATAATCTTTGTCGAAAAAAGTTATGTCCTCCCACACGAGTCCGAGCCCGACTTTGCGCATCTCGCGGTTCTCGTCGAGGATTTTCATCAGCCGTTGCAAAAAATTTTTCGGGCAAGTTTCAATCGGCAAAACGTCCGGGTCGGTGTAAACGTACGGCGTGGAAATTTTCAGCCGCTCCAAAATCCCCGACAACCACAGGGCTTTGTAGCCCAAATTTTTTTGAGCCGAACGATTTTCACCCGCGAATCTTTTTCGAGTGCGGAAAAATATTCGAGCAACGGCGGGTACGTCGAGTCGTTGTCCAAGATGATCAGCTTGCGATAGCCCGCGCCGAGCAGCCAATCGATTAATTTTTTCATGACGCCGAGGCGATCGCGCGTGTTGATGAAAATCGGGACATCGCGCCAATTCGGAAAGTTCCACAAGCTTTGAACTTCGCGGGCAAAAAATTTTTTCTCGCCGCGCAAAAATTTCAAATTGTTTTTTGCTTCGGGGAAGTCGGCCTTAATCGTCAAAATTTTTTCGTAGAGTTTGGCCGCCGAATTTTTTTCGCCGAGATGAGCCAGACAATTTGCCCGATAAAACAAACTCAGCTCGTCGATATCGTTCCAAAGTTCGCCGCGAATTTTTTCATAGCCTTCAAAATTTTTCATCGCCGAAAAATAATCGCCCGCCGCATAAAAAATTTTCCCGATCAGATAAATGGGCTGAAGGAAAAAAGCGAAATTGGCATCGTTATTTTTGGCGAGCTCAGTCATGTAAATTTTTGCCTTGTCGACGTCGCCGCTGCTCAAAAGTTTTATTGCGTAAAAAATCAACACGTGGACATGGGCGGCAATTTCGTAAGCTTCGGGCGTGATCTCTTTTGCTTTGTCGGCTTTGGCTAGCCCGCCGAAAAATTTATCGACCTGCAAAATTATTTCGCTCATCTTTTCCAAATCGTTCACTGCTTCGGCCGCCGCAAACTCCGCGTAAATTTTTTTAAAGTCCATTGTCTTCTCCTTTTTTAATTTTGCCCTAATGACAAAGCCGGAAAAAATTTGTAGAATGACTGAAAAGTTGAGGGAGGTGACGGGATGAGTATCAAAAAATTTTTTGCGGCCTTGACGATAATAATTTTTGTCGCCGGCGGCGTCGAAGCGGCGGAAATAAATTTCGTCGCAAAAAAATTTGTTCTCCCGTCGAGAGTGCGCCAACCGTTTCGCCCGCCGATAAGAGAGCCGCAAAAAGAATATGTCCCGCGTCGACCTTTCCGCCCGAAGCCGCACTATTTGCCCAACGTACCCAAGCAGTCAAAAGACACACGCGGCGGCAAAATAAAAATTCCGCCAAGATAAACTGCACCAAGGAATGAGCCCGCATGAGAAGGTTAGCGAAAAATTTAATATTGGCGGCGGCGGTTGTCAGCGCAATATTTTCCGTTGACCTTTCGGACGCCGAAGCTGCGAATTTCCACTGTGAAAAAATTTGTCCGCTCGACACGGACGAAAAAAAATATTTGGACTTCTGGTCAAAGTTTCGCGACACGGTGATGCCCGACGAGCCGCAAGATAATAATCCGCCGCGGGAAACAAAAAAGCCCCCGCCAAAAAATCCTCCGCCGCGAGACAAAACCAGGCACTAATCTTTAAAGCGACGCGCCGTCACGTCTTTAATTTCAAAGCCGCGTTGGACGCGCCCGAAACCGTCTTTCACTCGCAGAAAATAAAAAGCTTTCCTCCGATAATCGGCACGCGCGTCGTTGCCGGTTTTTTCTTTGTAATGCAAAGTGTTTTCGGCGTGAGCGGAAGTGAAGCCGAACAAAATTTTCAGCGGCAAAGTTTTTCCTCTGCGCGGGAGAAGCGAATCGTCGACGATGTTCAGCGGGTAATAGGTGCCGTCGACCAGCACGAGGAGCATTGGCGCGACCCCGTTTACGAAAGTTCCTTCGGGCGGCATGGCCAGCGGATAATCGCCGTCGGGCAGCGCGAAAAGTTTTCCGTCCTTTATGTAACTCAACGCCTTTGACGGAAAAATTTCTTCGTGCCAACTGGGCGGCGTGTTTGACTTGGGATAGAGCACGACCGCCAACGCTAGCGACATGAAAACCGCCACGCCGATGAAATAAAATTTCCGCGAAAATTTTTGGAGCTCGGCCTTCTCCGCGTCCAAAATTTTTTGAAGTTCTCTAAGCTCGTTCATTTTTAAAATTGCGGCGGGAAGTTCGGACGGTTCGAGTGGTCGGTGATGTCCTTGATGACGTCTTTGTCGGGCTTGCCCAAAACCCAGCCGAGGATTTTTATTTCCGCGTGGACGGCAATTTTTTGGTCGCGCACGTCGCCGGACGTGAAGCAAATTTTTTTATAATTCTCCAGCGAAAGTTTGTAGCGGGCGTTGACTTCTTGCAGCGAACGCAATCTGTTGGGCGGATTGTGATAGCTCGCAATCAATTTCATGATGTCTTCTTGTTCAGCCACGTTGAGACCTCCTCAAAAATTTTACAGGCCGAAGAGCGCGTCGGCGAATTCTTTTGCGTTGAACGGGCGCAAATCGTCGAGCCGCTCGCCAACGCCGACCCACTTGACGGGAATGTTTAGCTGCTCTTTTATGCCGATGATCATTCCGCCTTTGGCCGTGCCGTCGAGTTTCGTCAAAACGATTCCGGTTATGCCCGCCGTCTGTGAAAAAAGTTCCGCCTGGCGCAAAGCATTTTGTCCGGTCGTTGCGTCCAACACGAGCAGAACTTCATGCGGCGCACCGTGAATTCCTTTGCCGAGGATTCGATTAATTTTTTTGAGCTCTTCCATCAAGTTAAATTTGTTTTGCAAACGGCCGGCTGTGTCGACGAGGAGCACGTCCATTTTTTGTGCGACGGCAGAACGAGCCGCATCGAGAGCCACACTTGACGGATTGGAACCTTCGGAATGTTTGATGAACGCCGAGCCCGTTCGCTGTGCCCAAATCTCCAGCTGATCAATCGCGCCCGCGCGGAAGGTGTCGGCCGCAGCCATCATAACTTTTTTTCCTTGCGAGGAGTAATACGCGGCGAGCTTGCCGATTGTCGTGGTCTTGCCCGCGCCATTGACGCCGATCATCAAAATCACGCGCGGCGGAGCGACGTTGACTTGTGCGCCTTCTTCTTCCGTTAAAATTTCGCGAATCTGATTGGAGAAAAAATTTTTCACGTCGTCGGTCGAATTTATTTCCGCACGACGCACACCCTTGCGCAGGCCGGCGATTAATTTTTCCGTCGTCGCCATGCCCACGTCAGACGTTATCAAAGTTTCCTCCAGCTCGTCGATCAAATCGTCGTCAATTTTTTTTGAGCTGTGAAGAAGTTCGTCAATCTTGTCAATAAATTTTTCGCGAGTCTTGGTCAAGCCCGCTTTCAATCTGTCGAAAAATCCCATGGCAATTCCCCCCTTGTAAATTATTTTAGCAGATAGCGAATCATTCGTGCAACAAAAAATCCTCCGCACGCGGCGGAGGAAAAATTTTTCAATCGTGAACCCAATCCGTCATCGGGCTTGGATTTTTTATCGTCGACCACTCAACCGTGACGGGCGGCGTGCAATATCGACAACGTTCAAAAGGTTTGAGCAAATGAGCTTTGAGTTTTTCCGTCGTCAAATTCGGGTCGTAAAGATCGAGCGCGCCGTCTTCGGGCAAATTTTTTCCGTAATAAGCGTTGAAATATTTTGTGACGAAGGGCAGGAAGCACGCCGCGATTTTCCCGTCGCAGAGGTTGTGACAATTTGTGTAGCCGCAAAGTTTGAACATTCTTTCGGGGTCGTTGTTTCTCTTCAACGTCTGCCGCCAATTGAAAAATTCAATCTTAGAGCTTATGACATGGTTGACATTTTTTTCCACGAGCAATTTATGAATCGCGGGCATTTTGCTTTCCATTGGCGGATAAAATGAAATGCAAATCTCGGCGTTGCAGCTGCGGACGGTATCGAAAAATTCATCGGGCATCTTGGGCAAAAGGATCGCGTTCGTCACGACGTGAAGAGGCGTCGCAGGATAAAGTTTTCTGCAAACTTTTACAAACTCGCTGACTTCGGGATTCAAGAGAGGCTCGCCGCCCAAAATCTTTATTGCTCCAAAATCGTCGATGAATTCGTGCAGCCGTTCAAAGTCGCGCTCAAATTTTTCAAGCGGATAAAATTTTTGATTCAAGCGGGCGGCCACCAAAACTTCAGACATTTCAATTTCATTTTGGCGAAGATATGTTAACGCCCATTTTTGTGCTTCAAAAAAAACTTCTCTCGGGAAAATAATTTTTTGAATGAGTCCTTTGCGCCAAAACGCGGCGAATTGCTCGAAATTCAAAACCGCTTTGTCGCCGACCACGGAAGGATTGGGGTATCCTGAAACATATGCCGCGACGTTCAAAGGTTCCGCTAGAATTGAATTGTAACCGTTTTCGATAAGATATGCCATGACCTGAGATTGTTTTCCTGTCCCCAAAATTGCAACGTTCAATTAAAATCCCTCATAAATTTTTTTTAAAAACTTCCTCCGCCGCCGCCGTGACCGCTGCTGTGACCGCCGGAGCCGCCCGAACGAGAGCCGCCGCGAGGTTTGCGCTGAACGTTCATGAATAAAAATGTGTCGCGGTTCTCAAGAAATTTGACGGAATTTTTTTGAAGATAATCGGTCGCTTCCTTCGCGCGGTGAACGTTGCTCATGGAGCCGATCAAAGTCGAGCGAATCATCACGCCGCCGAAAATCGCCAAGGCAAACGAAATCATCGCCGCCATCGGATCAATTTCGCCGGGCTTGCGTTGGCCGTAAGCGATGCCGTTCGTCTCGTAATAAGTCATCAGCTCGTCGACGCCGCCGACAAAATTATTCACCGCGCCAAAATAATTTCCCGCGCTCAAATCCGATTGAAAACTGTCTTTCAAATGCGGAATGCCGTGCGAGTCGGTGATGATGTTTAGCATGCGCGAATCGGTCGACATTTCGTATTTGCGGCTTTCCATGTCCACGAGCAGAACGATGCCGCCGTTTTTTCCGTTTGCGAAATTGTCGTCGATGAAATCGTCGGAGGCCTGGATGATGTCTTGCCCGCCGAGAGATTTGACGAAGGCGACGCCGATTTTAATTTTGTGCTTCTGTTCGACGCCGCGGATTTTTTGGTTGAGCAATTCGATTTCCGTCGGCTTCAAAACTTTGGCTTTGTCCGTGACGGGATCAAGTCTTGCGGCTCCCGCGACGGAAAAATTTATCAGCAAAAACAGCGCGAGCAAACTCAAAAATTTTTTCATGACGAATCCTCCTTAAGTCAACGTGATGATCAGGAAATAGAGAATCGGCATGAGGACGAGCGAGCACAGCGCGGGATAAAGAAAAGCTTTCGTCTTGTCGTAGGGAAGAGAGCCGACGACTTTTCCCGTTTGCCCGTTCATCATGAAAGTGTAAGGTCGATCGTTGTAGCGCGTCGTCAAAATCCACACGGGCACCATAGCGTAGCTGACTTGGCCGACGTCTTTTTTTATTGCGGCGTCTTCGAGTTGCACGGCGTCGAAATTTTCCAGCGAACTTTGCAAAACTTCAATCGCGCTGTTTTCCACGCGCCTGTCCGCCCGCGCAGAAGAACTTTCGGCCGTCACGTCGTATTTGTCCGCGAGGTAGCCCGTCAGATATGCCGCGCTGAATTTTTCCAGCTCGCTGTAGTTGAACGGTTCGATGCTTTCCATGTAAGTGTCGTCCATTTTTTTTGAGCCGTCGACGGGAATTCTCTCGAAGCTCATTATACCTTTGCGGCGGCACTTGAAGACGCTGACCTCCGTGATAATTTCTTTGGGCGTGGTGATGACGTGATGTTTTTCCGCGCGGAAGTCTGCTTGCGCCGTGATTTTTGAATCGAACAGCCAGAAAGGAACGTACATCGGTTGGATCGCCTCGACGCGGTTGTTGGCCGTAAAGTTGCTCGGAAGGAGCATATGACCTTTGTAAAATTCTTTGAGCGCGGCCACGGCGTCGGCTTTTGTCTTTTTGAACGGGATGACATAATCGGGCTTGAGCATTCCGTCGAAACGTTTTGGAATCATCGTCGGGTTGCCGCAATAGACGCACTCGGTGGCCATGGTGTTTTCGTCGCAAACGAGCTCCGCGCCGCAACTCGAACAGGTGAACGCGTGCAAAGCTTTTGCCTCGTCGCTCGTCCACTCGGAGCCGGCGTCTTCGGTCGCCCACTTCGCCTCTTGAGCTTCGGCCGCTTGAACTGCCATTTCTTGTTTGTCGCGGAAAAGTTCTTCAATCGCGCTGACTTCAAATTCCGTGCCGCAATATTCGCACGTGACGGTTTTTTTCCCCGGCAAAAAACTAAGCGGCGCACCGCAGTTCGGACATTTATAACTGACCGATGAATCAGCCATCTTGACACCTCCAAAAAAATTTCTTCGTGCAAATTTTATCAGAAAAATTTTCTCCGCGCAAAAAAAATCGCCCGAAGGCGGGGCATAAAAAATTTTTATTTGGCCGAATATCTCCCGCGAAGATAAAGATACGTCGTCTCCGGCACGAGATTTTTTATCTTGTCGAAGTCGCCGACCTTGAGAGCCTCGCGGACTTTGCTCGCGCTTATCGGTTCGTCGCCAAAATTTTTCCGCGGAATCTCGCAGAACTCGACGCCGTGCCGTGGCAAAATTTTTTTCATCGTCTCGTTGTATTGGCGCGTGACATTGTCGGTGGGTTCTTCGCCCGCGAAACGAACGGTAATTCCCAGCGTCGGCGCAATTTCTTTGGCGAAAATTTCAACGTCCTCGCTCGAATCAACCGTCACGTCCTGGAGCTCGGCCTTGTTGAAGTAGCCCGAAAAAGTTTGCTGCGAAATTATAAATTTTCCGCTGGGCAAAACTTCGACGTTGGAAAAATTTTTCACGCCTTGGCGGACGAGTTCGATCCTGTCAGCGAACGGAAATTCGCTTCTGTCCTCTTCGACGACGAAAAGATAAAGCTTGGCGACTTTGGCCGCGGCGTACTCGACGAGATATTGGTGACCGAGCGTGAAAGGATTGCAGTTCATGACGAGCGCGCCGATTGGAATTTTTTTCGTCCGCAAAATTTTTTTGTAGGCTTCCAAATCCTCGTTGACGACAAAATTTTTTTCGCCCGACTCAAATTGCGGCGGGATTCCGTAGCGATGATAAGACGGCAGCGGCGCGGGATAATTGAAATCCTTGTCGCGGAAGAAATTGTTTTCCGTGAGGAAGTCGAAATATTTTTCCGCCAAAATTTTGTATCCCGACTCGTTGAAATGTCCTTTCACGCAAAAAAAATTTTTGAAGTCGTGGGGCGGGTCGAAGGCATCGGAAGCATCAAGAAATTGAAAATCTCTAAGAATCATATCATCAAACCACATAAAAATGATGTCGCCGGGCACGGGCGAAAGTTTGTTGAGGGTGTAAAAAATATCTTGATACCTGTGGAAGTAGCGTTGGCTTTCATTTTCCACGCGATAAGGCAGATTTTTTTCGTTGAGCATTTTCTGCAGATAACTGGCAATCGTCTTGTCATAGGGGGCGTTAATACCTTCATCATGACACGAGCCGATGAAATAAATTTTGTTCAAAAATTTTTCAGGCTGATAAGCCGTCGCGCGTTTGCTGTCTTTGATTCTCATCAAGGGGTGTTCATCGTCTTGCATAACGGCAGAACCGTCGAGGTTTATTATCACCGGCGGGGCTTCCAAAAGTTTGAGGGCTTCTTCATTAGTGTAGCCGAATTTATCGAGGGGCGTTTTGACTTTTCCGCTTTTGTCCAATCGAAGTCTTCTCCTCATCGTATGAAGTCCTATAAGGTTCTTGTAAAATTCATAACCGTCTTTATATCGTCTGACGCGTGGATATTTCGTCAAAAATAATTTCACTTGCGGATGACGCTGTAAAAAATTGAGCAGGGGAATTTCGACATAGGTCTTTTTTTCAAAATTATCCGTAAGCGTGGCAAGAGTAATTTTTTTGTCGGCGGCGACATCGACGTCTTTTGTCGTGAGAAAAATGATTTTGTCAAAATCGTCAGGATTTATCTCGGAAAAATTTTTATATCTCAATGACGGAAGAATTGAACGGCTAAAAGAATTTATTTTACCTGTCGGAATTTCAAGCACGCCGAAGCCGGCCGTCATTCTTTTGTCAAATTTAAATTGAACGTGAACTTCCCACATGAAGTTCAGAAATTTTTCCTCGGTGACGAACAGCGGTTTTTTTATTCCGTTGTCGAGGCAGTATTGCGGAAGAGTGTAGCCGCCCGTGAAACAGTCGCGCAATTTGATTACATAAAGCTCGTCTTTTTCCATTGAAAGACCTCCTTCGCGCGGATTATATCAGAAAAATTTTCCGTGCGCAAAAAAATCGGAACCCGGAAGCTCCGTCAAAATTTATCGCTGTTCTTGCGGCTGATTGTATTGTTGAGATTGATCGTATTGAGGCGGCTGATTGTATTGCTGGGATTGATCGTACTGTTGCGGTTGATTGTATTGCTGGGATTGATCATATTGAGGCGGCTGATTGTATTGCTGGGATTGATCGTACTGTTGCGGCTGACTGTATTGCTGGGATTGATCGTACTGTTGCGGCTGATTGTATTGTTGAGAATAATTTGAGCCGTATTGGGCATAAGATTGTTGGGCGGCCTGTTGATTCATTTGAAGTTTGGCCTGCTGCAAAATTTGCCGCGCGTTTTCCAGGCCGGCTTGAGCTTGTTGGACGCCTTGAAAAGTGTTGGTCACGTGAGCTATCAGCTGGTCGAAAACCTGGTTGGCATAGCGGTCTGCGTCCTCTTGAAGTTGCTTTGCGTTTTGCCGCGTGCGTTCCATGATTTCGGCTTCTTGCTGTTGTGCCTGGCTCAAAACCATCCGAGATTTTTCCCGTGCCTTGACGACAACTTCGTTTGCGTCGACGAGTTGATCGGCCTGCATCTGTGCCTGCTTGACGATATTGGACGCTTCCAGTTGCGCGTTCTGCAAAATGTTGTCGCGCTCCTTCATGACCTCCGAGGCGTGCTCGATTTCTTGCGGCAAATCTTTTCGCAGCTCCTCGACCAGATGAATCAGTTCTTCTTCGGAAATGATTGTCTTGTTCGTCAGAGGCAAATGGGGCGCGCCCGCCACCAAACTTTCTATCTTGTCCAACGTGTTGCGTACTGCCATAATCGTCCCCCTTTTAAATCAGGAATGGGTTTTTATTTTTTCTTGAAGGGCGAGCTCCACGCATTCGGGAACGAGCCCGTGAACGTCGCCGCCGAAATGTGCCAGCTCCCTGACGCCCGACGAACTGATAAACAAAAATTCCGGCGCGGTCAACAAAAAAATCGTGTCGACCGTCGGAATCAAATGCCTCATCATTTGCGCCTTGTTCACCTCGTATTCAAAGTCCGCCGCCGAACGCAGCCCGCGAATTATCAAGTTCACGTCGTGCTTTTGGATGTAATCGGCGGCCAGCCCGTTGCAACCGTCCACCGTCACGTTGTCGAGATGAACCGTCGCTTCGCGCAAAAGTTCGACGCGCTCCTGCATGTTGAAGAGATATTTTTTTTGCTCGTTGATGAACACGCAGACAATCAGCTCGTCGACCAGACGCGCCGCCCGCTCAAAAATATTCACGTGTCCGTTGGTTACGGGGTCGAAGCTCCCCGTGCAAATCGCCTTCTTCATGTCGTCTTCCTCTCAAAAATTGTTATCGCCGTCGTTCGCCCGTAAATTATTTTTCGGACGATTTCAAAGTCGCCGGATAAAATTTCTTGTGCGCCGTGCTCGACGATCATCAACCCGTTGAGCAAAGTTAGTTCCGCGACGAGCTCCAAAGATTTTTGTGCAAGCCCCGTGTCGTATGGCGGGTCGGAGAAAATTAAATCGAACGAAAGATTTTTCTTGCCGAGCCTGCGCAAAATTTTTTCAAAGTCGCCGCGAAAAATTTCACAGCCGCCGAACTTCGCCCGCTGCAAATTTTCTCGGATAATTTGAGTCGTGGCCACGTCGATAAAAGTTGCTTCTTTCGCGCCGCGTGAAATTGATTCGAGGCCGAGCGCACCCGTGCCCGCGAAAATATCCAGCACGGATTTTGTCTCCGAAAAATTTATCAGCCCGTTCAAGACGTTGAAGAGCGATTCTTTGACGCGGTCGGCTGTCGGTCGCGTGAAAAAATTTTTTGGCGTCTTCAACTTCAGGCCGCGAGCTTTCCCCGTGATGATTCGCATTTTATCTTAGCAAATCGATTTTTTCAATCTCGTAGCCGTTGCGGTTCAACGCGGCGACGATTCGGTCGATGTGCTCTTGGTTATGCGTTTCAACCGTCACTTCCAGGACAACTTTTTTGAAACTGTCGGTCACGCGCGCCTGGTCGTGTTCGAGTTTGATGACGTTTGCGTTTTCCTCCGTCAAAATCCGCGAGACGTTCAAAAGTTCGCCGGGCTTGTCGGCCAGCAAAACTCCGAAGCAAAAAATTCTTCCGCGGACGATTAAAGCCTTGTCAATCAGCGCGGAGAGCGTGGAAATGTCGATGTTGCCGCCGCTGACGATGGCCACGACTTTTTTATTTTTGAACGGCAATTTATTCAAGGCCGCCAAACTCAAAACGCCCGCACCCTCGGCGATGAGTTTGTGCTTTTCAATCAGATATAAAAGCGCGCTCATGATTTCCATTTCGTTGACGGTGATGATTTCGTCGAGATATTTTTTGCAGAAGGCGAAAGTCAAATCGCCGGCCGTTTTGACAGCGCAACCGTCGGCGACCGTGTCCGAACTTTCCAGCGAAACGATTTCTCCCGCGTCGAGAGCAGCTTTCATGCAAGCCGCGTTCTCCGGTTCCACGCCGATAACTTTGACATGCGGGCTGACAACTTTTGTGGCGAGCGCGACGCCCGAAGCAAAACCTCCGCCTCCGACGGGAACCAAAATTGCGTCGACGTCTTTTAACTCGTTGATGATTTCAAGAGCGGTTGTGCCCTGGCCGAGCAAAACTTCCAAGTCGTTGAACGGGTGAACGTAAACGTAGCCGTGCGCCTCACAAAGTTCCAGGCTGTGCTGATAAGCGTCGTCGAAACCGTCGCCGTGCAGGACAACTTCCGCGCCGTAAGCTTTGGTTGCTTCGACTTTCAAAATCGGAGTGGTGGCGGGCATGCAGATGACGGCCTTGACGCCGAGCTTTTGCGCCGCGAACGCCACGCCTTGAGCGTGATTGCCGGCGGACGCCGTGATGACTCCGCGTTGACGTTCTTCCTCGCTCAATCGGCTGATTTTGTTGTATGCGCCGCGCAGTTTGAACGCGCCCGTGTGCTGCATGTTTTCAGGCTTGAGAAAAATTTCGTTGCCGCTGAGCTCCGAAAAAAAATCGCTCGCGATGAGTTTCGTTTTCTTGACGACGCCGGCCAGCTGTTTGTCCGCGCGATAGACATCGGCAATCGTCGTGCGCTCGACAAGTTCTTCCGCAGAATTTTTCGTCTCGCTCAAAGTAAAACCTCCCGTTGCTTAATGCCGATAATTTACCATTCAAAAGACGCGCCGTCAACAAAAAAGCCCCGACAATCGTCGGAGCCGAAATTATTTTATCTGCCTTGATGGTGTTGAATGTAGTCTGCGAGGGTGCGGAGTGCTTCTTCCCGCTTAATGTTACATCCGACGTCGCCGTTAACGATTACGCTGTAGACGTTGGGCTCTCGTTCGTTCGGATCGTAGTCCACGCCGGCTTTTCTAAACATGTTTTTAAGCAATGCGACAGCTTCGTCCCAATCTTCCGGAAAATCGATGGGCCATTTTTGGTTGAAAAAATATGCAATATCCCAGTCAGTCTCGTCGACCGTGCCGCCCGCCACGTTGTCGAGCTGTTCGTCCTTGAGGATTTCGTCTTTTAAAATTTTCTTTGCCATTTTTATCAGCCTCGTATAATCAAAGTAGTAGTTATTAGCGTCCCTTTCCAAGGACGTGGTACAATTCAAATGATGTTGTGGATTAGTTTTCATTCCTTCCA